>JBOFSR010000017.1:0-5532 GCA_051651645.1 Treponemataceae bacterium
AAAAGTCTTACTCAGCTCTTTCTAATTCCATTTCCCAAAAATATATCTCACGATAATCTGGTGTTCTACATTGATATTGCTCGTTACCAATTTTCAAAATTAATAACTTATCGCCTGTTAGCTTATGAGTTACAAGGTCACCCTTGCTAAATTTCATTGTCATTGTTCCCTCTCATTTTGATTAATTTAAAATATTCTTTCAGTATAAACATATTTCTGTTTTTTGTAAAGTAAAATTACTTAAAAATATTTCTTTTAATTTATTTTTAATCGTTATGCTTTTCAATATTGTTATTTTTCTGTAAAATCGATATAATAAATTGAAATGTAAAGTCTATCACAAAAAGAATGGAGAAAAAGATAGTGTTTTTCCTAAAAACAACCGATAATTATAGAGTAAAATAATGTTAAATGAATTAATTAAGGCTGTTATAATTTTTTTCCTCGCAAGCATTTTAATGCGCATGTTTTCGGCTATAAGAGTTCGTGGAGTTGCGTCTTTTAGATTGTATGTTGTCTACAGTATTATCTATGTTGCATCATTGCTATTATTTGTCTTTGTTTTTACATTTTTAGCAGTAGGCAGTAATATTGTATTTTTCTACATCTTTTTTATATTTTTAGGCATAATGTACCTATGCTTCTTATATTTTTATACTCAAATTTCAGTAAAAATTTTTAAACAACTAAAACTCCCTTGGACGCCACTCTTTATTTTTTCACCCTTAACAGCAACTGTTCTCGCAAGCTTCTCTGGTGGTGAAAAAATTACTATGGTTATAAATGACTATGAAGAAGCAATCCCTTATCAAAAATATGTGACTAAATTAAAAAAAACTATGGAATGTACTTTTATAAATTGGTTTTACACCGAGTTAATAATTGATGATTTCTCATTTTCTATTCTAAATGAGAATAACAGCTACTACTTATCCTGTAGCAAAAAAAAGTTTGAAAAAAAGTTTGAAAAAAATCTCTATTTTTTATCAAATTTCAAAGAAGGTTCTATAACACCAAATAGTGATAAAAAACGTATTTCTTTCCATATATCACAAAAAGAAATGCTTAAAATGTTTAAAGATTTCTCAGCAATTGTTATTAAAGGAGATAAACTACTTTTTAATAATACGCCACTTTTTATTAGAAATGAAGATTTCTCTTTTGGAGTTATGTACAATCGTCGCCAAACGTTAGAATTTGATTTTCTTGATTACGAAAAAGTTCCTTCCATTTATTACAACCATATTATTGTAGACCAGCCCAATTTACTCAAATTGCTTGAAGCAGCTATTATAAAATAACTCACAGTTTACATTTCTTTACAAATCTTTACCGTGCTTTGGTTTTTTCTTAGCTCTCTTTTCTATATATTTTTCTTTACAAAATATTTTGTGTAAACTTACACTTTTGGAGAAATTATCATGAAAAAAATTATTCTTTGTGCCCTTACCGTTATGGCACTTTTTGCCAGTTGTGCAGGAGGGACAAATCGAGAAGTTCGAATTTCTGGATCTTCCTCAGTCTCACCACTTATGACAAAACTTGCAGCAGGATTTGAGCAACAAAATGGCAAATACGCAATCATCGTGGAAACAACGGATTCAACTATTGGCGTGCAAGACACAATTGACGGCAAAAATGAAATTGGTATGGCTTCTCGAGAAATTAAAAAACAAGAGACCGAAAAACTTGATTCAAGGGTGTTGTGCATGGACGGACTTGCTCTCATTGTAAATCAAAATGCTCAAATCAGCCAAATCACTTCGAATGAATTAATTGACATATATATGAATAACACGCCTGTAATGGATATTTCAAAAGCCGTTTCTCGTGAGGAAGGGAGCGGAACGCGGGAAGCCTTTGCTTCTCTTACAGGAATTGACCGCCGAGAGCAACTTCCGCAAACGGTTGAAATTCTTGATGGCACAGGAAAAGTTAAATCAGCGGTGGCAAATGATGAGGCAAAAATCGGTTACATCTCACTTGGGGCTGTTGATCAAAGCATTAAAGTGCTCGCCTATGACGGTGGAACAGGTGCGGTTGTGCCAAGTATTGAAAATGTACAAAATGGGACTTATACGTTGTACCGTCCGTTTATGCTGACCACAAAAAAAGATGCCACGCTCAGTGAGGGAGCCGCCGAGTTTTTAAACTTTATCGCAAGCCCTGAAGGACAAAAAATCATTCTTGATAATGGATTTATTCCTTTTAACTAGCTATCAATAAAGGATTTTACATGGACAAAGGCAGAGTGTATAAGCAAAGCATGGCCGTTGATAAAACAATGAAAGGCGTTTTTTTCAGCTGTGCATTTTTTTCAATTGTTGCAGTCTTTTCAATCTGCCTTTTTATCTTTTTTTCTAGCGTTGAGGCGTTCAAAACAGTCGGCGTAATCAATTTTGTTTTTGGAAAAATTTGGCACCCCAGTGAAGGCAAATATGGAATCCTTCCAATGATTGTCGGCTCTTTGTACGTTACAGGCTTTTCAATTTTGATCGGTGGCACCATTGGATTTTTTACCGCCGTTTATCTCTCATTTTTTTGTCCCAAAAAAATCAAAACCATTTTAAGTCAAATTATTAATCTTCTTGCAAGTATTCCTTCAATTATTTATGGCTTTTTTGCCATGATTGTATTAGTTCCTTTTATCAAAACCTTATCTCCATCTGGTGTTGGCGAAGGAGTACTTGCCAGTGGATTAATTCTTTCAATCATGATTTTGCCAACCGTTGCAAGTATTTGTAAATCAAATATTGAGGCCGTTTCAAAAACATATTATGACGGAGCCGTCGCCTTAGGAAGCTCCCATGCCCAAGCGGTCTTTTTTGTAGTCATTCCTGCCGCAAAATCAGGGATTTTCACTGCTATTATTTTAGCAACAGGCCGAGCGATTGGAGAAACGATGGCTGTCATTATGGTTGCAGGAAACGCTCCCTTTATTCCAGAAAGCCTTTTTTCATATTTTAGAACGCTTACCATTAACGTCGCCCTTGAAATGGGCTATGCCACAGGAGTTCACCGAAGTGCGTTAGTGGCAACGGGTTTTGTTTTGCTCATTTTTATTTTATTGCTCAATCTCTTGCTTAACATAATCAAAAACTCAAATTTTACCCTAAGCTTTTTGAAAAAGAAAACGATCGACAAAACTCAGCTGGTAAAAACAAACGCAAAAATGCACATAAACACGCTCAAAGCAGATATTTTGCACGGCTTTTCTGTTTTTGCAAGCATTCTTTCGTCCTTGTCGCTCATTTTTATCATGCTCTTCATTTTAATTAAAGGACTGCCTCACATAACCATGCACTTGCTTTTTGGCCGCAGCGGAAATTCTGGCATGACGCTATTGCCTGCAATCGTTTCAACGGGAATGCTATTATTTTTGTCGCTCATCATAGCTATTCCCATTGGCGTTTTTGCAGCAATCTACATTGTCGAATATTCAAGCAAAAAAACTGCCCCCTTTGTCAAAGTTGTCCGCGTTTTCACCGAAAGCCTTGCAGGAATTCCATCGATTATTTTTGGCCTTTTTGGCATGATTGTTTTTTCAAATCTTCTCGGCTTTGGGCGCAGCCTTTTGGCAGGAAGTTTTACCCTCGTCCTCATTATTTTGCCCTCCATCATCCGACAAACCGAAGAAACGCTCATTTCTATTCCTAACTCTCTGCGAGAAGGAAGCCTTGCCTTAGGAGCGTCAAAAGTGCGAACGATTTTCTTGGTAGTCCTTCCGTGCGGAATTTCAGGAATTATGACCTCAATCATCTTGAGCATCGGGCGCATCGTCGGCGAGAGTGCAGCCCTCATTTACACCGCAGGAGCGGTGCGATACATGCCATTTAATTATTTGAGTGCAGGAAGCAGTTTTTCAGTCATGATGTGGATGTTTGCAAGCGAAGGATTATACACAAACCAAGCCTTTGCCACTGCGTGCGTTTTACTCATTATTGCACTGGCTTTGAATGTCGGATTATTTTTTATAGATAAAGTATTAAAAAAAGAATACTAAACTGAAGGAGCATCGAGTGACAGAAGAAAGTTCGTATAAATTTGATTTTGATAAAGAAATTGCCATTCGTGTCAAAAATCTTGACCTATATTATGACACGTTCAAAGCGTTAAAATCCGTAAATATTGAAATTAAAAAAAATGAAGTAACCGCTTTTATTGGGCCATCTGGATGCGGAAAATCAACCTTGCTCAAAACCTTTAATCGCATGAATGATTTAATTGAGTCGTGCCGAATCGAAGGATTAATTGAAATTGGTGGAGCAAATATTTACGACAAACGCGTAAAAGTCTCGTATTTGCGAAAAAATGTTGGCATGGTTTTTCAAAAGCCAAGCCCCTTTGCTATGAGCATTTATGACAATATCACCTATGGGCCAAAAACATTTGGCATTAAAAAGAAAAGTGAGCTTGATTATATTGTGGAAACAAGCCTTACCAAAGCAGCCTTGTGGGATGAGGTAAAAGATCGGCTTACAAAAAGTGCCATTGGGCTTTCAGGCGGTCAGCAGCAGCGATTATGCATTGCACGAGCCTTATCAGTTAAGCCAAAAATCCTTTTGATGGATGAGCCAACTTCAGCCTTAGATCCGATCAGCACAGGCAAAATCGAGGAATTAATTGAAGAGCTAAAAGCCGAATACACTATCGCAATTGTAACCCACAACATGCAGCAAGCCTTGCGTGTGTCAAAATATACCGCATTTTTCTTGCTCGGCGAAATTGTTGAAGCTGACAAAACGGAGAATATTTTTTCAACTCCAAAAGATAAGCGAACGGAAAATTATATTACAGGGCGATTCGGCTAAAATGAAAAATAAAATATTTTGTAAACGAGAAACAAAATAAAGGAGAATAAAATGCCAACAAGAAGATTTGACAACGAAATGCAATGTCTGAATCTTGATATTATTAAAATCGGCAGCCTAATTGAAAATGCGTTGCAATCCACGATAAAAGCGTTGTTAGAGGCAAACCTTGAGATTGCAAAAAATGTTATGCATGAGCATAAAAATATTAGCGAGCTTTCTTCAAAAATCGAGCGGGAGGCTTTGAAGATTTTACTTATTGAACATCCTGTTGCCAGTGATTTACGCACGGTTTCTACCGCCCTCAAAGTGGTAACCGATATGTACCGAATGGGCGTGCAAGCAAAAGAAATTTGCGAAATTATCGTTAAACTTTTTGAGGAAAATCTTGAGTATAAAAATCTTTTGGCAAATATTCCTAAAATGGCAAACGACACGGCAAAAATGGTTCGCCTTTCGCTTGATTCCTTTGTAAAAAAGGATTTTAATCTTGCAACTGACGTTATAAATATGGATAATACTATTGATGATCTTTTTGACCGTGTAAAAGATGCCATGATTGATTTAATTAAAACCGACAGCCAAAATGCAAATCAGGCAATTTATTTAATGATGGTTGCAAAGTATTTTGAAAAAATTGCCGATCACGGCGAGGCGATTGCAAGCTGGGTGCAATTTAGCATAACGGGCGAGAGAAAAAATATCAAACTCCTTTAGTCAA
>JBOFSR010000018.1:0-1091 GCA_051651645.1 Treponemataceae bacterium
CCTCAAGCGTTGTTGCGGCAAGCTTTGCCTATAGCGAGGCTGCAGGCGACTTTGCAACAATGGTAAAGCTAACACGCACGCTTTCAATTATTCCTGTGGTTATTATTTTTTCACTGATTAATATGCGATTTAAAAAACGAGCCATTGCCCTTAATCACGGCGATGAAAGTCAAGTAAAAAGCAATTTGCATATTTTTAAGCTTGTGCCATGGTTTATTGTTGGCTTTATTTTATTATCTGTGATAAATAGTTTTGGCGTAATTCCCTCTGTTGCTATTGAGCAATCAAAAAACCTGAGTAAGTTTTTGATGGTTGCCGCCCTTTCTGCAATTGGCTTAACGACAAGCTTTAAAGACATGAAACAGTCAGGCGTAAATCCGATGATTCATGGATTTATTATTTCATTGCTTGTTGTAATTGTTGCAATTGTGGTTGAATACTGTATGGGAATGGTGTAAGTCATTGTTCTTCGTCAGCTAGATGAACGCTCACTAATTACGGTGAGCGTTTTTTTATTGTTCAGATTTTAACAATCTAAAAGTTATTTTGTTATTTTATTTGACTATCTGTATTTTATATATTAGCTTTGACATAGATTATGTAATAATCACTATAAAACCATTATATTAGGAGAAAAAACTATGTCATTTACAGAAAAAGATAGAGAAGAAATTTTCAAGAATGCAAAGGGAAAATGTGAATCATGTGGAAAGCAATTGATAGAATCAAATCATACAGAGGGTGGGAAAGGTGCATGGGAAGCTCATCACAAAACATCTAAAGCTAGTGGTGGATCTGATTGTCCAAGTAATGGCAAAGCTCTTTGTCTTGATTGTCATAAAGATACATTTTAATAATAAGGCTTTTTTGTAAACTAACCCCAACCCTCCGATCTCATGAGAGGGTTTCTAGTTGAGGCGAGAAATATATGTCATTAAAAAAAGATTCAAAAATTCGTGACGTTACAGGAATTGAAGATGATCAAAAGATAGCCATTTATAATTTTCTACAAGGGGCTGTTTACTGTTGGTGTAAAAATCGCCCAGATGAATGGTTTGCCATGAGAGATTTAATGGGTGGAGAGAACTACC
>JBOFSR010000019.1:0-16509 GCA_051651645.1 Treponemataceae bacterium
ATTGCTGAAGCAAAGAAAAAACAAGCTGACTTAGTAACAAAAAAAATTCTTGCAAAAGGTGATAATAATGATAAAACGGCAACATCGGCCTTGTCTGATGCGGATAAAGCTTTGCCTGCAAATAATTTTGCGGATGTTAAAGCGAAAGTAAAAGTCGCAGAAACCGCTTTAGCTCAAGCGGAAAAAGCTTTTATGGATGAGCAAGCAAAGACAAAAAAAATCCTCGATGATGCACAAAATAAATTTAATCAGCTAAAAACAACAAAACAGATTGAGGCAAATAGTGGTGAAGATAAAAATATTACCAAGCTCTTAGCTGATGCAAATGCGTCTTTTAAGGCAAATGATTTTAAGAAAACGCAAGATCAGGTTAAAGCCGCCCTTGATGCAATGGCTATCGTTGAAAATGCATTTAAGAAAGATCAAATGGATGTTTTGCAATCAATTACCGATGCAAGCAATCGACAAAAAAAATTGACCAGTGATAAAATCCTTCTTGCAAACGGCGATGAAGAAAAAGCTATTATAAAAACAATTGCTGATGCACAAAATGCTTTTAAGGCAAGCGATTTAACGGCAACAAAAAATGAACTTGTCAAAGCACATATTTTGATGGATGAAGCCGAAGCTCGCCATTCCTCAGAGCGAGGGCTTGTTGAACAAATGATACAAACGGCAAAAGATAAGCACGCTCATTTTATTGATTCTGACATGCTGACAAAGGGTAGCGAGGATGAAAGTAAGATTGAAAAATCAATTAATTCTGCTGAAAGCAATCTTTTAAGTGATTTAGCAAAGTCAAAAGAGTTTGCACAAGCGGCTCTTGATGCACTAGATGCTGTGGAGCAAGAAAACGCAAAAGAGAGAGCATTGCAATTATTAGCTCAGGCGAAAAATGATTTTGCAACGTTTAAAGAATTACACACGCTGGCAGAGGACGATGAGACGGCGATTGCAATAGAAAGCGATATAACGGATGCTGATACTCAGGCAAGCAATAAAAAATATTTGCAAACAATTGAGGCGGCACAGCACGCTTTGGATAAAATGAATGCCTATGATGAGCGAAATGGTGGCTTACTTGCAGCAAGCAAGTTGTTAACCTTGCCAAATGGTGCTGTCGTGAGCGTCGATGGTGCAAAAACGATCACTGATGCTCAAGGCCGTGAAACCATCTTGCCACAGTATTATACCGTTACAAAACGAGAACCGCTAACAGATTGTTTTTGGCGAATTGCAGGCTATGATTTTGTTTACGGAAATCCACTTTCATGGGAAGCCTTGTATGAAGCGAATATTGAGATTTTAAGAGAACGAGGAAATCCCGATTTGATTTATCCAGGTCAGGTATTGATTATTCCTTCATTGCGTGGGGAACGACGAGAAGGAGCCCATGTTGAAGGAAAGCAATACATTCCTTTTTCTGAAGCAGAAGTCATTACTAGCCCAGAAAAAAAAGATGTTTCTCCCGTGTACGTAAACTAGGCTATAAAATTGGGAATAAAAATGAGTTCTGCAAACACAGAACTCATTTTTGTTTTAAAGAGATGGCTCCCTTTGTTTAGAAGATTTTATCACCAAGCAAGCGAGAGACAACCTCAACAGCCATACGAGCGGTTTGGTTTCTCACATCAAGAACGGGATTAACTTCTACAATTTCTGCACTGCAAAGCATTCCTGTTTGAGCAACTTCTTCCATAAGTAATAAAATTTCACGATAACTCAAACCGCCTGCGAGGGGAATGCCAACTCCTGGTGCATAGGTTGGATCAAGAGCATCCATATCAACGCTCGTATGAATTACATCAGCATTTTTTTTCAGAAAATCAATCGCCTGTTGCACAGCCTGAGGAAAACCAAGCCGATCAATTTCAGTCATGCAAATAACTTTTACGCCTGCTTGCCGCATTAAATCTTTCTCTTTTGGATCTAAGTCTCGAAGCCCGAGATAGCAAACATTTTTTGGATCAATTTTCTGTCCGTCAAAGTAGAGATTTGTTAATTCAGGCAATCCGTAGCCACAAGAGGCTGCGACGCACATTCCGTGAATATTCCCTGAGGGACTTGTCTCTGGCGTGTTAAAATCCCCATGTGCATCAACATACAAAACGCCAATTTTTTTGCCTTTTTCTTTGAAAGCCGCTGATAATCCTGCAAGCGTTCCCAATGCGATGGAGTGATCGCCACCAATGACAAGCGGAAAGCACTCTTCTTGAATGCTTTTGTGCACGTGTTCTGCAAGTTGCGTGCAAGCTTTTGCAATGGGGGCAAGGTAGCGAGCCTTGGGATTTCCCTCATCTTCGTACTCCTGCGGAGAAATGACAATGGGCGAAAAGTTTTTTTCAATCGTGTGATTGAGCCGTAAAATCGCATCTTTCAGTCCTGCAAGGCGGATTGCTGATGGTCCCATATCTGATCCATGCCGATTTCCACCAAAATCAAGCGGTATTTCTAAAATGTGAATATTCATAATGGCATTTTAACAAGGCTTTATAAAAAAAACAAGGAATTTTTATAATTTATTTTGCTTTATGTGTTTAAAGAGCGATTAAAATGTATGACTTTGTCTCTTTTTTTAATTATGACGAAAAAAGTCTTCTTGATAATTTTGGATAAAAAAAATCTAATTGATTGTCCCGTTGCGTAAGACATTCTGCAAAAAACAGGCAAAGGCATTGACTAAAAACAGAATATATGTTTAGATAGAAAGGATATTATGGCAGTTCAATCAGATGTTAGCTTACAAAAAGCCTACGACTTTCTAAAGAAAGGCAACACAGAGCATGCTCGATCTGTTTTAACAGATGTGCTTTCAAATGATTTAGAAAATCAAGAGATTATTTATGGGCTAAAGTGTGCAACTTTTTGGAATGAAAAGCTTGTGAGAGTTGAAGGGAATGCAGCGTTTTTGTGTCAAAAAGCTGATACAATCCTTGAATATTGGAAACAGTTTTATTCCTTTATGGGCAGAGCTGATAATCGCAGTGACCGCTGCTTATATGCTATAAGCATAGGCGTTTTTTCTTTGGTGCTTGAGTATTATCAAAGTGCTTTAACTGAAAAAGAAGGCTTGCATAATGCTGAAATATACAGAAAAGTCGGGCTTTGCTACAAAAAGCTTGGGGACTATGATACGGCGTTGAAGTTTTTAGAAACGGCAAATTCGCTGACTTCTGAATCCCCTGCAATTTTATCAGAAATGGCAGATTGTTATGCCCTGTGTGGCGAAGAAAAGACAGCAAAGGTTGTTTTTAGAGAAGCTTTTTTTATTGATGCACAAAAAATTGATTTAAGCTTGCTCGACTCGCAAGTTATTTGCAGTTTGGTTGATCAGGTTGTGCTTGTGCGAAAATGTAGCGAAAGTGAATTGCTCGAATGGATTCCTGTGTACGGTGTTTTATACGGTGTTTTTACTGTCAAGCGTGAGTTGCGTTCCTTGGAAATTGGCAAGCTGATGCAATCAACGTATGCTTTAGAAAACAACCTAAAAGAAGTTGGTAGCGACTGCAGCGTATTGATACCGCGTCTTATTAATCGTTATTTTTGGCTTATTGACCATTATATTATTGATAATGATCAGCGGACAAGAATAAATGAAGTTTTATTAAAAATAAAGATTTTGGATACAGAAATCTATGAGAAATATACTAACTAGATGTGTTTTGATTTTATAGGAGTTATTTAATATGTCAGATGAATTAATAAAGTCAGTTCAAGATATGTTGACTGAGGAAAAATGGACTCGTGCAACAATTTCCAATTATTCAAAGAATAATTTTCTTGAATTGAGTTCCGTTATTGAAAAGTCAATTGAAGCAAGTTGCATTGACGAAGTAAAGTTAGCGTGTGATGAGCATCTTGCACATACAAAAAATAGCATTATAGCCTTATATATTTCAGGAATGTTATCGCTCAAGAAAAAAACACTTGACGATTCAGCTCTTATTACTTTGATAAATATTTTTGTTGATAATAAAAAATCAAACGTTGTAACATACTTGTGTGAATTGATTTTACTTGAAGATGAAAATAATAAAACAGCCTTACGAACTCTTGCAGATATTTATCGTGATGAAAACAATGAAAAGATTTGGGAAATTTATGAAACGTTGGTAAAAGTTGATCATGATGAGGCAAATATTGCAAAATTACTTGCAGAAAAGTATGAAAAAGACGGTGAGACTGATAGTGCTGTCGATTATTACAAAAAAGCCCTCTTGCGATTTGTTAATAAAAATGCCCCAAGCCAGACAAAAGAAGTTTGGTCAAAGCTTGTAACGCTTATTCCTCGTGAAATTGACTTTTTTCTTTTGGTTCAACGCAAAATATCAAAAATGATCAGCTCGGATAAGAGTGCTGTTTTGCTTCAAGAACTATATAATTATTACAAAGAAAGTGAGTTATGGGATACTGCGATTGAAATTTTGAAAATCATTCTTTCGTATGACGAGAAGGATTCTTGGGCAAGAAAAGAAATTGTTGATTGCTTTAAAGGAAAATATGCAGGACATAGCCAACTTGATGATTATATTCGAATTTCAAACCTCAACCAATCGTGGAGAAATGTTTTTGAAGCCATTGGTGATTTTGAAAAACATATTTCATTTGACGCAAAAAACTTTGTTTTCCATAGAACATGGGGCGTTGGACTTATTCGATCAGTGATTGATGATGAAGTTACCATCAACTTTGGAAAAAAACATGGCATTCGTAAAATGTCTTTAAAAATGGCTGTTGATGCACTTTTGCCTTTGCATAAAGAGCATATTTGGGTTTTAAAAGCAACAAAATCACGTGAAGAACTTGTCTCAATGATAAAAAAAGACAAGGTTTGGGCATTAAAAACAATTATTAAGAGTTTTGGAAACAATTGTGACTTCAAGAAAATTAAAGCAGAGTTAGTGCCAAGTGTTTTAACGGCAAATGAGTGGACGAGCTGGGGAAATGGAGCGTCAAAAATTCTTTCAGAAGATCCCTCTTTTGGTGTTAATCCAAATGATATTTCACTTTTTATGGTGCGTGAGCATTCAATCACCTCTGAAGAAAAATTCTTGTATGAGTTTAAGGCGCAAAAACAATTTTTTGCTCGTATTGATATCCTTATGCGATACAACGATGATGAAACAGACAAAAACTCAGAGAATTTTACTGAAATGTTTAATTATTTTGTGGGCTATTTACGCTCTTTTAGTCAAGTAAATGAACAAGTTATTGCATCCTTTTTAGTTGTGCGTCGCATTGTTGCAGAGCATCCGCATTTAAATCCAAATCTTAAATATAGCTTTTCACAATTATTTGAAGAAATTGAAGACGTTGAGGATTTGTACAGATCATTTAAGGATACTAAAAATACTTCAATTAAAAAGGATTTTATTCATTTAATAAAAGAGCTTTTGCCAAACTGGGCAGAAATTTATGAGAGACTTTTTCCAATTGTTTTGAAAAAAGAAATGATTGATTCTTTGATTGTTGCAGGCCATACAGCGATTGTTCAAAAATTAGTGCAAAAAGCTTTTGAAAATTATCGTGATTATCGTGAGACAATTATTTTCTTCTTTAAAGAAGTTCAAGATGAGCAATGGTTTAAGGACATGAATATTCCGTATGAAAAGCAATTAATCGCACTCATTCATATTTTAGACATTACGTATCGAGAAATTTCTTTCCATCGAGAAACAACTGAAAATCGAAAAATTAGTCGCCAAGTGCAAAATATTTTCTTTAAAAACAATACACTTTTGGATTATTTGTTAGCAAGTGATATTGATACTATTACGCGCTTGTACACAATTCTTGACGGTGTAAAAGATCCTGAAATTGACAAAGACAAAATGACTATCAGAAATAGAATTTTGGAAAAAAATCCTGATTTTAAATTTTTTGGAGGCGAGGAGAAAATTCACGTATCACGGGGAATTCTTGTTACTTCAAAAATGCTTGAGGCAAAAAAAGAGCAGCTTGAGCAAATCATGAAAGTTGACATGCCAGCAAACTCAAAAGAAATTGGTGAGGCTCGTGATCTTGGAGACTTGAGAGAGAATGCTGAATACAAGGCTGCAAAAGAGCGACAAACACAGCTTAATGCAATGGCTGCTCGACTACAAGATGAAATTGAAAGGGCTCAAGTTTTTGATCCTACAACAATTACAACTTCAAGGATTTCTTTTGGAACAACGGTTGTGTTAAGCAATGAAGAAACGGGAAAAAAAGAAACGTTTACAATTTTAGGCCCTTGGGAATCTGATCCAAATAATGGAATAATTTCTTATATGTCACCATTGGGCAATGCAATTTTGAATGCACGAGAAGAAGAAAAACTTGATTTTGTAATAAATGAAAAGCAGTATAAGTATAGTGTTGACTCAATTACCGCTACAAAAATTTAGTTTTTACAATGCTTTGCGATAGTAATCGTCTTATTGACATTGCCGTCAGGGCAGGCAGAATTGTGCTTGAAAATGGCGGTGAAACGTACAGAGCCGAAGATATTATTGTTTATGTGGCAAAATCACTTGGAGCAATAAATCCTTCGGCTTTTGTAACGCCCACGGTTATTTTATTTTCGTTTGAAGATGTAAATCGTAATCATTTTTCGACGGTGAAGCGGATTAGCTCACGTGGCGTAAATTTGCGTAAAGTTGCTCAAGTAAACGCCCTGTCTTTTCGCTTAGTAAAACGAAGTAGGACTGTCAGTCCACTCCTAATCGAAAATCTTTTGAACAAAATTGATTCCTCAGGCTCCTACAAAAATCGAACAATTTTAATTCATGCTGCAGGCGTATCTTTTTTCTTTGTTTTTCTTTTTGGGGGAAAGTTGCGTGAAGCCGTCGTGGCATTGGTAATTGGCGTGTTATTGCGATTATCACTTTTTGCGATTGCAAAAATTCCTTTGGGAAATTTCATTATTTTCTTTGTTCTTGGCACAATTATTTCTGTTCTTTCGGAATTTGCTGTTTTTATACATGTAATTTCATCCCCGATAATCGTAACGACCGCCGTTTTAATGCAGGTTGTTCCAGGACTTGCAATGGTAAATGGAATTCGCGATATTATTGCAGGTGATTTAATTTCGGGCATTGCACGCTTAGTTGAAGCCTGCATTATTGCCGTTGCTTTGTCAGTCGGCTCAATTATTGGCTTTTATCTTTTTGGATCAATTTTTTAGAGGGTGGTTTTGACGCAGATACTTTTTTCAGGACTTATGGCTGCTGGAGCTTCCGCGTGTAGCGCGGGCATTCTTAATACGGGTAAAATTGACATTTTTTGGTGCTCACTGATTGGCATGCTCGGCTGGATTGTCTATTCTTTTCTCACCCTTTTTGACGGCTCGTTTTTGATTGCTTATGCAACTGCGTCTTTTTTGATTGCCCTTCTAGCAGAAATTCTTGCTTTTGTAATTAAAAATCCTGCAACGGTATATTTATTGCCATCGCTTTTTCCACTTGTCCCAGGGTATGGTATGTTTGTTACCATGCGTTCGGTGGTTTTGGGCGAGTTCAAGCAAGCTTTTTTGTTTGGTGCTAATGCTTTTCTTGCAGCAGGAGCGATTGCCTTTGGTATTGCGCTTGCCTCATCTTTAGCACGACTTTTTTATTTTTTTAGAACAAAGGCTATCAAGTAGAAAAAGAACAGACGAAAGCCTTTGGTGTGGTGAAAAATGAAAATGCCGTTCTTGAAAAAAACTTTTTTTTGTTATAATATGATTGCATGACATATTTTTTTGAAACGTATGGTTGCCAAATGAATAAGGCTGAATCGGCTGCGGTGGAGCAATTTCTCGTTTCACAAAATTGGGTTGAAAGTCACTTTGCAGAAACTGCTGACTTAGTGATAATAAACACGTGTTCAGTAAGAATTACCGCAGAGACGCGAATTCATGGACGACTTGGCTGGTACAATGCCTTAAAAAAAGAGAGAGCAGGCATTATTCCTGCAGGCTATAAAAAGATTCGCCGACCGCTGCCTGTCCCTGTAAAACCGCTAACTCTCGTTGTTATGGGCTGTATGGCAGAGCGACTAAAAGATGAAATTAAAAAGAAATTTCGTGTTGTTGATTACGTTGTCGGAACGTTTCAAAAACAGCATTTTTTAGATATTTTAAATGCTATAAAAAACAATCGCACTATAGAGAAAATTGATGAGGATGCGGTGTATTCCTTTGCATCGCTTTCGTATGAAAATGGTGATTTTAAGGCACTTGTCCCAATTATGCACGGCTGCAATAATTTTTGTACGTACTGCATTGTTCCGTATGTTCGCGGTAGAGAAATTTCTCGGCCTTTGCATGAAATTCTGCAGGAGCTTGATACACTTTCCAATCATGGTGTAAAGGAAATTACTCTTTTGGGGCAAAATGTTAATTCCTATGCGAGTGAAGGAGTAAATTTTCCCCAATTGATGGAAAAGATAGCACAGCATTTACAGAGCCATAATTCCTCAATTGGATGGATTCGCTTTATGTCAAGTCATCCTAAGGATTTGTCAGATGAGCTTTTAAGCGTCATTGCAAAAAATAGAATTTTTTGTCGGCATATCCATCTGCCCGTCCAACACGGATCAAATGCGATTTTGCATGCCATGAACAGAAAATATACTCGAGAAAACTATATAACTCTTGTTGATGAGATACATACAATTATTCCAGAGGCGTCCCTTTCTACGGATATTTTGGTCGGTTTTCCTGGTGAAACAGATGAGGACTTTAATCAAACTATTGAGTTAATGCAAAAGGTAAAATTTGAGACGGCTTTTATGTATTACTATAATCAGCGCGATGGAACAAAGGCTTTTTCAATGGAGAATCAACTGCCACTTGAACTTAAAAAAGAGCGACTTGCAAAAATTGTTGACTTGCAACATCAAATTACTCGAAGCGAAATGCAAAAACGAGTGAATTCCACTGTAACGGTTTTGGTGGAGGCAGTGTCCCGCGATAGCAAAGATGAATTGCGCGGGCGAACAGAGCAAGATGAACGCGTTATTTTTGCAGGGGATAAAAATTTAATAGGGACTTTCCAGCAAATAGACCTTCACGGATTAACTGGCAGCACCTTTATGGGTACGCTAAAAAGAACCTATACAAGATAAGTTAAAACAGCACTTTTTTAGCTAAACTATAACTTTGGTTTGCAACTCCATACGATTATAATCGTTTTTTGTTAAATTTCTACTCTCATTCTCAAATATATAAATGAAAATGATCTTTGGGAATTCTGTTAAATTAAAAAACTTATTTTTATGTAAGTGTCTCTTAATCTAACGTACTTGTACGTATTTCCAAAAGTTTTCAATTCCGTTAATGTGATTCGTCCCTTTTGCAAAATTTTAACTGTGATCGATTCTTTCATGTTTAACTCCGCTCGTTTTGAGCTTGCTATAGCTTGCATATGAATTGCTGTACATAATACTATCTGGGATAACCTTTTCCTTAATAACAGTGAGTAAAGCATCTGTTGTTGTGTTTTTTACGATACATGCATAAACCATGTCTCCACATTTTAGTAACCTGAAAACAGGGGTTTTATCCGCAGCACCACGCCCTCTTTTCTCATACAAATGATGAAAATATGAATCACCACTCTTAAAATTTACCCTGCAAGCTCGCCTGCACTTCATGCTGTTGTACCTAACATAAAATATTCAATGAGTTTTTCTTTGCAAATTCTACTCATATATTACTCATTTTTCTTTAGTAGCATAGCCTCTTTTATAAAAATAAAATTTGACAGATTTCAAAAGGCGATGTATCATTTTACTTACATTTTTGAATAACAAATATTTTTGGAGGAAAATGATGAAGGCAAGTTTTTTAATCGTCTTAATTACAATGTTGTTTGGTTCATGTGCAGGCAAAGCAGATGATCCCAACGAAGTTTCTTTGGTATTTCGTGGTATGGCAGGGGCTACAGGTGGCCGTGTTGAGGGAATCGGCCCTGATTGGGACTTTATGCAGGATCTTGTGGCAGAAAAAATGCCAGGAACAACGCTAAAGCTCACTCCGATTTTTGCTCCTGAAGGTGAGTATTTTACCAAACTCGCATTATCGTTACGCAATGATTCTTCTTACGATATTGTTTCTGAAGATAGTTTTATGTTGCAAAGCGATGTTGCTGCAGGATTATTAGCTCCGCTTGATATGACAGGCTGGGAAGCAAATTGGGCTCAGTTTTATCCTGGAACAAGGGATTCTGCAACGATTAATGGCATTGTGTATACCATCCCTTGGAATACTGATGCACGGGGCTTATATTACAGCAAGCCCTTATTCCAAAAAGCTGGTTTGCCCGCTAATTGGCAGCCAAAAGATTGGGATGACATTTTAGTTGCGTGTCGTGCCGTTAAAGCATTGGGAACAAATGATGGCGAAGAAATTATTCCCTTTAAGGCAAATCTTTCTCGTGTAAATGGCGAAGCAACCACCATGCAGACTTTTTTAATGCTTTTGTATGGTACAAACGACAAATTATTTGAAAACGGAAAATGGATTATTGAAAGTCAAGGGCTTTTTGACACGCTTAAATTCATTGAAACTTTGCGAAAAGAAGATTTAATTTTATCAAACGATGTTCTTCTTACAACCTCCGAAGGGCCTTACTCGACGCCGATCAGTGTAAAGGGAAATGTTGGTGTTCGTCTTGACGGGAGCTGGACAGCACAAAGCTTTGTCAATGAAGGACTTCCTAATTGGCGTGATGTGTATAGCTATATCATGATGCCCTCTCAATTTGGATCGGTTGAAAAACCTGGCGTTACCTTCCAAGGTGGATTTGGGTTTTCAATTTCTGCAAACTCTAAGAAAAAAGAAAAAGCTCTTGAAGTTATTCGATTGCTAAGCTCTTATGAAGCACTTAAACGAATTTATCCTGTTTCGGGGCATTTAAGTACTCGAATGGATGTTGCTGAAACTCCTGAACATAAAGCAATCGGTGTAAATGCAAAAAGTGCTGAATTCCTACCATATGGACACTATCGTCCTGCAAATGATGAATACGCCTCAGTTTCTGTTGAAATTCAAGCAATGGTTGACTCTGTTGTAAGCGGAACTTCTCCAGAACAAGCTATGAAATTATTTGCTCAAAGCGTTGAGGCAATGCACGGCGCAAGTAAAGTTACTCGTAAATCATATCGCTAAGCTTAAAAGAAGTTGTGTTTTTTGCACAGCTTCTTTTTTGCAACACAGTATTTTCAATCACACGGCATACTTGTAATTCGTATGCCCGTACATCTGAAAAATAAGGAGATATGATGACAAGAACATTACTTTCACGTAATATTCACTTTCAAACAATGCTATTTTTTCTTCCTGCATTGATTTTACTTTTGACACTTGTTGTAGGGCCTGTATTAATAGCCTTGTCGTTTGCCTTTACCAACTTGCAATTAACGGGAGCTGCGGCGCTCAACACTAAATTTATTGGCGGTGCTAATTTTTCCCGTGCCTTAGCTGATCCACGTTTTTACAATGCCCTCATAAAAACACTGAGTTTTCTTGTTTTTTCTTCCTTTATTGGGCAACAGGTGCTGGGTTTTTTCTTAGCCCTCTTAATGAAAGAGCGGAATCCTACCCTACGAAGATTTGCAGGATCATGCGTGCTTGCAGGCTGGGTTTGCCCAGAAGCTGTTGCGGGCATGTGCTTTGTCGCCTTTTATGCAAAAAATGGAACGCTTGATAAACTTGTGTCACTCTTTGGATTTACCCCTGTTTCGTGGCTTTCTTTTGCTCCGATGATGGCAGTTGTAATTGCAAATATTTGGCGAGGAACCGCTTTTTCAATGCTGATGTTTCAAGCCGCTTTAGATAAAATTCCCACCACCGTTGAGGAAGCTTCCTTGCTCGATGGAGCTAATCGCTTTCAAAAACTCATTCATATTATTGTCCCAATGCTCAAAAAAGATATTTTAACCAATATGATTTTGAATACACTAAGCACGCTTGGCGTTTTTGGTATGATTTTTATGCTCACGCGTGGCGGCCCTGGAACACAAACGCAAGTTTTATCGCTTTTCTTGTATGAGCAAGCCTTTATTCGCTATCAACTTGGCTACGGAACGGCAATTTCTGTCATTATTTTGCTAATCAGTATGATTTTAAATGTGCTGTACATCAAAATGTTAAATATTAAAGACAATTAGTATTTGATAATAAGGAGAACAAATGAAATTTATATTGAATAAATTAGCAAAAAATAAAACATCGCTTGTTGAGTCAAGCATTATTTGGATTGTTGTGATCGGCGTTGCAAGCCTTTTTTTGCTGCCCTTTATTTGGATGGTGCTTGCCTCGTTTGACAAACTTGCCTTGCCAGGCTTGAAGCTCCCTGATTTTACTTTCGAAAACTATATTGCCGCTTTTTCGAGTCGCTCAAATCAGCAATCCCTTCTTAACGGATTGTATCTTTCGTGCGGAAGTGCCTTTATCACATCTTTTATGGCGTTGATGGCTGCGTATCCTCTTTCACGATTTAGGTTAAAGTACAAATTTAAGGTGCTTTATGGACTTCTTTTTTTAACAGGATTGCCTGCAACGGCGGTTATCATTCCCGTTTATCAAATGTTTTCAACGCTTAATATTCAAAACTCGCTTACAATGGTGATGATTTACATGGCAGCGGGCGGCATTCCGTATTCAATTTGGCTGATGAAAAACTTTCTTGACAATGTAAATATTGAGCTTGAAGAAGCTGCGTGGGTTGACGGATCGTCAAAATTGCAAAGCCTTTTTAAAATTGTTATTCCGTTAGTTTTTCCTGGAATCGCGATGGTTTTTATTTTCAATTTTTCAGGAGCATGGGGAAACTTTTTCGTCCCCTATATTTTGCTCCAGTCATCTAGCAAATTCCCTGCGGCATTGCGACTGTACCAATTTTTTGGGCAATATGGCGAAGTTCAATATGGAGCTTTAGCCGCATTTTCTATGATGTATATGATGCCTTCACTGATGCTGTATATCATTTCGCAAAGAATTATGTCTCAAGGATTTAGCATGAGCGGCGGTGCAAAAGAATAGTTTGGGATGAAAACTCTCTTTCTATATAATATATTTTTTTAAGGAGGTTTTTCTAATATGGAAAAAACTAAGGAGCTAAAATTAGAGCATTTTCTTCATCGTAGCAAGGAAATGTATAAATATCGATTTGTGCAATCGCAGGATGTGAGTGAATTTCACTCCCAAAGCGATTCTGATGAAACAAACGGAAAACTTCCGCCGTCTTCTGGTCAGTGGAATTCTTACACGGTTGGTAAGGATACATGGCAGGGGCATGATTCGTATTTGTGGCTTAAAACAAAGATTGCCATTCCGCAAGGCTGGAAAAATAGCAAGGTTGTGTTTTATCTTGACGGCATTTGTTATAATCACGTGGGACAAATTCGCGTTCACGATTATTCGGGGCCAATTCCAGAGCCAAAATGGATGGGCATTGAGACAATGTTTTTTTTGAATGGCCAGCCCTATCAAGGAATTGATGACAATCACCCAATGGCGGCTATTCCTGCAGAATTTATTGGCAAGGAAATTGAGGTTGCCCTTCGTGTGTGGTCAGGCACTGATCCGCAAAGTAAGGATCGTCCGTACGTGGTTGAAATTCGCTGTGCAAAAATTGCCGTGATTGATCAAGGGGTCGAGGATTGCTATTTTTGGACGCTTGCTCTTCATCAATCGTTGATGCAGACAAAAGAAGTGCATCCGTATCATCAAAAATTGTACCACATTCTTGACAAGGCTCACAAAACAATTAATTGGACATATCCGAGCAGTGAGGATTTTAGAAAAACATGTAAAGAGGCAGCTCAGACAATTCAAAAATCACTTGAAGCGTTGCCAAATATTCATCACGCAACGGATTACGCAACGGGGCATACGCATATTGATGTTGCATGGCTTTGGCGACTTCGCCACGTTATTGAAAAAACGGCACGTTCGTGGTCAACGGCTGTTCGCAATATGGAAGAAGACAAAGATTTTGTTTTTTTGCAAAGCCAGCCTCAGTTATATTCCTATGTTAAGGAGTTTTATCCAAAGCTTTTTGATCAAGTTAAGCAAAAGGTCAAAGAGGGCAAGTGGGAGCCTGATGGAGCTATGTGGGTTGAGCCTGATTGTAACCTTACGAGCGGCGAGGCTTTGGTGCGCCAAGTTTTATATGGCAAGCGATTTTTCAAAGAGGAGTTTGGTAGGGATAGCAAGTTTCTTTGGTTGCCTGATGTTTTTGGTTATTCGGCAGCCCTTCCGCAAATACTGAAAAAATCGGGGGTTGATACTTTTATCACGAGCAAAATCAGCTGGAATCAGTATAATCGCTTTCCGCACGATTTATTTTGGTGGCGTGGCATCGACGGTACCGACGTGCTTACCACGTATATTGTAACGCCAGAACCCAAACCGCGTCAAAATTGGTATTACACGTACAATGCGCAAATGACTGCTGAGGTTGTTGATGAGGCGTGGGAGGCTTTTATTGATAAAGACCGAGCAAATGTTTTTGTGCATCCGTATGGGTGGGGCGATGGCGGTGGCGGTACAACGTATGAGCAGCTTCACATGAGGAAAAAGCTTTCAGAAATTCCATCTTTGCCTCATATAAAATCGGCTCAGGTAGTTGACTTTTGTAATGAGCTTCACAAGCAGGTGAAAAATCCACCAATTCCAGTCGCTCATTATGTCGGAGAGATGTATCTTGAATATCACCGTGGCACATACACTTCGCAGGCTTTGATTAAAAAATATAATCGTAAAAATGAACTGGGTTTAGCTCACGCTGAAATGATTGGTGTGCTGGGCTTTTTAGTTGCAAAAAAAGAATACGACAAAAATGAGTTTAGAAAGCATTGGCAGACGCTTTTGCGAAATCAGTTTCATGACATTCTTCCAGGCTCTTCAATTCATAATGTGTATGTGGACGCCCATGAGGAGCATCGCGAAATTGAGGCTTTTACGTACGAGCATAACAAAAAGCTGATCAGCGATCTTTCGAATCATAAGCAAAATCACTTGACTGTTTTTAATCCATTGTTGCATAAGCGCACTGATGTGATTAAAATTCCGTATCAAGTTGACGCAGAAAAGCAAACATGGATGTGCGAAAATACTGTTTTGGCAACACAAAAAGTTGGCAACGAGTTGTGGCTAAAGGGTGCTGAAGTTCCTTCTGTTGGCTGGACAACGATTTGTTTTGAAGACACTCGCTCTAAACAAGCCAGCAGCATTTTTTCAGTGCAGAAAGCTGGTCTTGAAACGCCTTTTTACACCATTGCGTGGAATGAAGCAGGGCAGATTACTCGCCTGTATGACAAAGAAAATCACCGAGAATTATTTATCACGGGACAAAAAGGCAATGTTTTTGAGCTTTTGGAGGACAAGCCTCGCAATTATGACGCGTGGGAATTTGAGCCATACGCTGAAGAAAAAACGACAATTGTTACAGATTTTAAGGGCGTAACGACGGTTTCTGATGGCGAGATTGCTCTTGTTTTGCATTTTACTTGGGCGTATGGGGAATCGGTAATTTCTCAAGATGTGGCATTTTACGCGGACTCAAAGCAAATTGATTTTAAAACTCATGTGGACTGGAAGCAACGTGATCAAATTCTTCGCAGTGCGTGGACGGTCGACATCACAAGCGACAAGGCAACTTTTGATATTCAGTGTGGCAATGTGGAGCGGCCAACTCATCGAAACACAACGTGGGAGGAGGCAAAGTTTGAGGTGCCAGCGCATCGTTGGGCAGATTTAAGCGAGAAAAATTACGGCTTTGCAATTCTTAATGATTGTAAGTATGGGCATTCCGTTTTGCATAACACGATTCGCTTAACGCTTTTGAAAGGCTCTAGTATTCCAGATTCAACCGCTGATTATGGCGAGCATGAGTTTACGTATAGCATTGTGCCTCATAAAGATAATTGGATTGATGCAGGCGTTGTAGAAAAGGCTGCTCAGTTAAATAATCCGTTCTTGATTTTTGATGGCGATTTGGAGAAGGGCAAAGATTCTCTTGTTAAAGAAACAACGGGAGCGTTCATTGAACTTGATGCCTGTAAGTTGCATGAAGACAGCAAGAAAATTGTTGTGCGTGTGCATGAGTATGCAGGAATGCGGCAGCCAATCAAGCTGGAGTTTTCTCATCCGCCTAAAAAATGGCAAGAAAGTGATTTGCTTGAAAATGGACAAGGCGACATGCAGTGTTCTAAGGATATTGAAGTGACGATTTATCCGTACGAAATAAAAACTTTTGTTCTTGAAATGTAAAAACTATTTTAAAAAAATGCACCAGCAAAATTTTGATACAATCAATTTTGTCGGTGCATTTTTATTTAATTTCTAAAGCTGTGAATGGGGGCAGGAATGCGACCGCCTCTGTTTATAAAGTCTGCACATGAAAAATTATTCACGGCCATTATTGGTGTTCCGCCAAGCAGTCCGCCAAATTCTACCCATTCTCCAACTTTTTTGTTTGGAACAGGAATTATTCGCACTGCGGTTGTCTTGTTATTCACCATGCCGATTGCCATTTCATC
>JBOFSR010000020.1:0-40792 GCA_051651645.1 Treponemataceae bacterium
TTAACGTGGCTTTTTCCTCTGACAAATTCATCATGACTGTGATAGACTCGATAGTGATCATATCCATTTAGCACAAGCCCATCATATGCCTTCCAGCCGTCTGTATGTACCGTTGATCCTTCTAAGATATATCCTTGAACGACAGGCATTAATTGCTCTTTTGTGCAGTTTTCAACAATTTTCACAAATACTTTTCCGTCCCTTTTTAACAACCCAAAAACAGGCGTTTTCCCTGCAGCACCTCGACCTCGCTTTCCTCTCACTCGCCGTGCACCAAAGTAACTCTCATCAACTTCAAATTCCCCGCATTCTTTGCCTGCTTCAGCAATGGCTTTTTGAACAATTTTTTCACGAATAAATTTGTAATAGCTATTAATTGTATTTCGATTTACCTTCACAATTTTTGCTGCAGCCGTTGCGGTAATATCCTCACTAAAACATAAAACTATTTTATTGACTTTATATGTACTTAATCTACTGAATTTCATCTACTTACACCTTATTTATTTTTTAGGTGCTAGTCAATAACCTTTTTTTTAATTTTTTTATATAACGACCTTACAAGATTTAAAACGACACGCCACACAAAAACACTCAAGAGAAAAAATATATATACGGATGCCGAATTAAATAAGGACAACCTTTTCCTTATTTAATTCAGTTTCAAATTTTTCATCTATATTTTTTGATTAATTTTATTAAGTTTTCGATTCAAAAAATCTCGGTGCTATAAAAAAGGAGTCCCTTTTGTGAAAGAACTCCTTTTGACTAAGATTTATTTAGCAAATAGTGGGGCAAATTTTTCCCAGTAGCCATAGAAGAAAATACCTGCAACAATTAGCGGTATAATGTATGTTACATAAAACCTCATTGCTTTGTTGTTTGGAAATTTAATGCCATTTCCTGTATCGGCTTCAGTAATAAAATTATCCCAGCCCCAGCCCGTTTTGTAGCAACAGAACAATAGATACACCATAGCTCCTAGCGGTAGAAGATTATTGCTAACAAAAAAATCTTCGAGGTCAAGAATATTTGTTCCCGCTCCCATTGGCTGCCAGCCGCTTAAAATATTAAATCCCAAGGCACAGGGAAGAGAAAGGATGATAATAAGCACAAGGTTAATCCATACGGCTTTTTTGCGACTCCAGTGAAGTTGATCCATTGCAAAAGCAACGATGTTTTCAAAAACTGCAACAACCGTTGTCATAGCGGCACAACCCATAAATACAAAAAATAAACTGCCCCAAAGGCGTCCACCAGCCATTGCGTTAAAAATATTAGGAAGCGTTACAAAAATGAGACCAGGCCCTGCTCCCGCATCAACGCCAAAGGCAGCCGTTGCAGGAAAAACGATCAATCCAGAAAGAAAAGCGACAAGCGTATCAAGTCCCATAATGTGAATCGATTCGCCCGTGAGGCTGTGATTTTTTTCGATATAGCTGCCAAAAATCGCCATTGATCCAATGCCTAAGCTGAGCGTGAAAAAAGCTTGCCCCATTGCCGCATAAACTGCTTGCCCTAAGCCATTTTCGACCATTGCAGAAAAGTTTGGCTTTAAGTAGAATGCAAGCCCTGCAGAGGCTCCTTCGAGTGTTACAGAGCGCACGACAAGAATCAGCATGACTACGAGTAATCCTGACATTAAAAATTTTGTTGTGTTTTCAACGCCGTTTCGGAGGCCAAAACTGCAAATGACAAAGCCAATAACGATTGCAATAATCATCCATAAAACCATTTGAACAGGACTTTCAAGCATTTGCGTGAAGGCTGCTCCAATTTGATCAGGGTTTAATCCGTCGAGTTGCCCTGTTGAGCTTTTAAAAATATACGAGAGCATCCATCCTGCAACTGTCGTGTAAAACATCATCAAAAGGTAATTTCCTGCTACCGCAAAAAAACTAAAAATGTGCCATTTTGTTCCTTCGGGCTGTAAGGCCTTAAACGATCCTGCAACACTTTTTCGTGAAGCACGTCCAACCGAAAATTCCATTACCATAATTGGCAAACCTAAAATGACTAAAAAAATCAAATACATAACAACAAAGGCAGCTCCACCAAATTTGCCTGCAATGTAGGGAAATCGCCATACATTCCCCAAGCCAATTGCACATCCTGCCGACAAGAAAAGAAAGCCCAATCGGCTTCCAAGTGTTTCTCTTTGTTCTTTCATGTTTGCTCCTTTATTTTGCTTGGTAAAACCGTACAAAATAGCGATTTTCGTGATTTTTTACATTTAATAAAAATCGCAAATTAAAGTTTAGAATAATGGGTAATTTTTCTATTTTGGATAGATTTTGTTATAGAAAATTAGTGGCAAAATTCTGTAAATAGTAATTTTTGCTTGAGGGACGATTTTTTGTTCCTATTTTAAGCATGGCATACGTATTTTTACAAAATCATATAAAAAACTTTTATTTTATGCAAGGGGCATATTGTTTTATATCGACTTTACTAGCGTCTAGTTTTGAGTTATCCGTTAAGGTGAGGTTAAAAGGGTGGGGCTATTTTGAATATCAACGAGGTGATTTTACAGTTATTGTTGTGATAAATTCTTTTTCCAGTCAGCTATAAAAAATTCATGGGCGGCAATTGTGGCACTGCAAACAATGTCACCAACGGCACCGCGACCTTCTTGATCGTTACCTTCGCTAATATAGAGATTTTTCAAAATACCTTCTATTTCTTTGACACAGAGATTTTTATCATGATCACGACGTCTACAAAGTCCCCGAAGTTCTTGC
This sequence comes from Treponemataceae bacterium, assembly GCA_051651645.1. Lineage (GTDB taxonomy): Bacteria > Spirochaetota > Spirochaetia > Treponematales > Treponemataceae > JBOFSR01. The sequence continues at coordinate 2,742 of JBOFSR010000020.1, forward strand.
TCGTACACATGACGATATTTTTCTTCTTGCCAGTTTTGATTATTTTCCATGGTTATAAGATAATTTTTTTTTCAAATCAAATCAAGTCCGCATATTTTACGCTATTTTATGATTGCATCTATAACTTTTTTCATATGAGGGTATTTTGTGTAGTAATGTTTTTCAAGCTCGTCATTTGACAGGCCAACTAATTCATGGCTGAGGTAGTGAATCCAAATATCTTCTTCACGGGATTTTAGATTATGCTTTCTGCACCAGTAGTCAGGCTGAATTGTGTGATTTTTTTCCGTATCAAAGCATTTATAGTCATGGACAGCAACTTTAATATCGTTGCGTTTAATTCCTCGTTTTACGAATTCTTGTGCAAGATGATTTATTGTTTTTCCGCTATCAAAAATGTCATCTACTAATAAAATTTTATTCCCTGAGTGCAAAAGATCAGGAGAGTGAGTCCAGCCATCAACAACTATCTGCTCGCAGCAGTGTACATCAGAGTAGGAGCGAGCAACAACAGCCGCGTATAGAACAGGTCGCTCTTTTTGCGTAACCTTGAAATATTCGCTAATGGCATTTCCAAGATAGGCACCGCCTCGCAGGCAAACATAAATAATATCTGGAATAAATCCATCTTGATAAATCGCATGAGCCATAGAAAAAGCATTATTGCGAACTTCATCGAAGGGTAAAAAATCTTTTGGCATGAAAATATTTTACACAAAATAGGAGAGAACGTCTAGGTATAAAAATAAAAAACTAAAATCTTACTTTAATCAGCTATTTCAATGTGGACGGGACAGTGATCCGATCCCATAACGTCGCTTAAAATTGTCGCGTTTTTTACGTTTTCAATGAAAGCATTATTGACACAATGATAATCAATACGCCAGCCAATATTTTTTTCTCGTGCCTTAAATCGATAGCTCCACCATGAAAACTGATTTTCTTCGGTGCAAAAGGTTCGAAAAATATCACAAAATCCATTTTCGGTAAAAAAATCCATCCATTGGCGCTCTTCGGGTAAAAAACCGGGGTTTCCCTCATTTTGTTTGGGACGAGCTAAGTCAATCGGTTTATGAGCAATATTATAATCTCCTGAAAGCACAACGTTTTGTCCCTTTTTTACTAAATCGTTACAAAAGTCAAAAATCGCTTTACAAAATCCAAGTTTATAATCAATTCTCGCTCCCGCTTCTTGGCTGTTGGGAAAATACGCACTAATTACCGTCAGTTTTCCAAAATCGGCAGCAAGAACTCTTCCCTCATCATCAAAGTCTGCATTCCCGAGGCAATATACCGCGTCGGGTTTCTGCTTGCTATAAATTGCCGTGCCGGAGTAGCCAGCCTTTTTTGCCGATGCCCACGCAGAAAAATAGGATTCTCCGTTTTGGTTTTTTGGCTCAATAAGATTTTCTGAAAGTTGACTAGGATTTGCCTTTGTTTCTTGCAGGCACACGATATCGGCCTTGCTTGCAAAAAGCCAGTCAACAAAGCCTTTTTTTTCTACGGCACGAATGCCATTTACATTCCACGAAATAATATTCATAACTTTACTATGGCAAAAAGGACAAAATTAATCAAGATTAAACATCGATTCTCAATTATCTTATATAAAGAAAAAAACAGAGCGACTTTATTTTTTTTAGTTTTAGGAACTATTGCTAATTGTAAAGTTCTATCGCTGAGGATAAATAGACACTAGGGAGAATATTTATGTCTATTACCTCCGTTTTTAATTTATAGTGATGATTGTAAGTTTTCTGCGAGGGTTGCAAGGTTTGTTTGGGCAAGGTTATTTTCCAGCGTTTTTTCCGCATTTTCGAGAACTGTATCAAGCAAAGAATGGATGTTTTTTCCCACAAGGCACTGGGGGTTTGGATTTTCATGAAAGTTAAAAAGCCCTTTGTCGACGCAATCAACTGTTTTATAGATATCAAGAAGCGTTATATCCGTTAAGTTTTTTGCGAGCTTGCAACCGCCTGTTCCCGCAAAGACGGTAAGAAATCCCGCATTTTTGAGTTGACCCATAATTCGTCGTATAATTACGGGGTTCACATTTACACTTTTTGCAATAAATTCGCTTGTTGTTTTGTATTTTTCCTGAAATAAATGGATGCACAAGAGTGTATGAATCGCAATGGTAAATCGTGATGTTATTTTCATAAATATAATAGTAATAAAATTGATTTGTAATTGCAAGGGTTGTCTATTTTATTTTTTTCATATATGTATTGACATTTTTATTATGAGTGATTATATTATCTTTAGCTGTAATCATAACAGTTACAACTAAAGATAATATACGTATTGCTGCAGCATACAAAAAGGAAAAAAAATGGAAGAAAATTTTAAAAAAATTAATTTGGGTGATTTTAAGGGAGTTCAGAGAAACGAATTCCATAATGATTTGATGCTAACAGGAACTGAAATTTCTGTTAATAATCTGCCCGCAAATGCGGCAATTCCCTTTGTGCATGCACACAAGGAAAATGAGGAAGTGTATATTTTTCTTTCGGGAGAGGGCATTATGTATATTGATGGGAAAGAATTTGCTGTAGGAAAAGCTGATGTTGTGCGGGTTGATCCAAAGGCACAACGGTGTATTAAGGCTCAAACAGATTTAAATTATATCTGTATTCAAGCAAAAGCCAACAGTTTGACGCAGTTTACGCAAGCTGATGGTATTAGAGGTGAGTCAAAACCAAGCTGGGCTTAGTTTTGCAAAATAGCTAGAAAAGGAGACGTCGTGTAATCCCTGTCTCCTTTTTTATCCTGCTTGTTATTTTAGCACACACTTGTGGTTAGCTTTTGCTAAAAAATTGCTTTATATTTTTGTCAATGGTTTTATTTTCTTTCCTTTAAGATTCAATCCTGCTTGACTGACAGCATCCTCAACTGCACTGACAATTGCCTTGCTTGTCATGCTTGCACCAGAGACGACGTCAACATTTGTGTTGTTCTCTTGTATAATTGTTTTTGAGATTTTCTCAAGTGCATACTTTGCGTCCTCCATGCTTTTGAGTACTTTGATATCGGTAATTTTATCCTTTTTGATTGTTACCGCAACGCTAATATCCCCTCGTTTTCCTTCTTTTGTTGCCGTGTATGTACCGTCTTTTGCATACATTCCAAAACCGACAAAAAAAAGAATCGTTAGAAAAATCATGCTTTTTTTCATAAAGAACCTCACTTTTACAATTTTTTTTAGCTTTTGCTATTCAGTAAGTATACGAAAAGAATTTTGTTTGGCAAAGTTTTTTTATGTTTTTATAGTATTTTTTAAGATTGTATTTTAAATTCCCTTTTCAGATTTTCTGTGGTATAATTATTTTCAATGAGTTTAATTTTAGTAAAAAAATAAAAAATACTAGGAGTAACTATGAATAGAAAGAAAAAAAATCAGTGGATACGGGGTGCGAGTAAAAAAAGAATTGCCCTTGCGAGCATTTTTGTACTTTTGAGTTTATTGCTTTTGGGTGCTCGCTCTATTACGAGTGTTGAGCGAGACGCAGACAAAACCTACGAATTAGTTATTTTGCACACCAATGATCATCATGGTTCAATTGAGACAAAGGATAAGCTTGCAGGTCTTTCTCGTAGAGCGACTTATATAAAGAGTGTTCGCTCTGAGCACGAAAATGTACTTTTAGTTGACGCTGGCGATATAAATACGGGTCAGGCGATTTCAAATCTTTTTAAGGCGAAACCAGATATTGAAGCGTACAATGCTTTGCAATATGATGCTTTAGCCTTTGGTAATCATGAGTTTGATAATACGCTTTCTGTCCTTAATAAACAAATTAAGCAAGCTAAGTTTGCATGGCTTGGAGCAAATATTAAACGTTCGAATGGCAAATACTTAGACAAGCCCTATCTTGTCAAAAACTATGAAGGATTTCGTGTTGGAATTTTTGGATTAACAACTAATCGAACCATAGTGAGTGCTTCCCCCGATGCATCGCTTCAGTTTGCAGACGAGATTGAAAGTGCAAGGCAGATGGTTTCTTTGCTGCGAAATGATGAAAAAGTCGACATCGTTATTGCACTAACTCATCTTGGAACCGTTGTTGAAAGCCTTGAGAATAAAAATACAACATCGCAAGATATTGCAAAATCCGTTGAAGGAATTGATGTAATCATTGATGGGCATTCGCATACAAAAATGGATATTCCTCTTATGGTAAACAAAGTGCCAATTGTTTCAGCATGGGAGTGGGGCAAAAATGTGGGAAATGCCTCTCTAAAAATACGAAACGGCAAAATTATCGGCTTTGATTGGCAACCAATTTTGATTACACAGGACGCTTTCGCCGCTGATCCTCAAATGGATGAATTGCTCTCCCCGTATCTTGCAAAGGCAAGTAAGCAGCTCGATAAAGTTATTGGAGAGACTTTACAGGAGTTTGAGTTTATCAATCGTCCTAGTCGTTACAGGGAGCACGCGTTTGCAAACCTTAGTAATGATGCAACAACATGGTTTGTTCGCACAAAGCTTAAAAAAAACGTGGACTTTACGATTATTAATGGAGGCAATATTCGTGCAAGCCTTTCGCAAGGCAAGATAAAAATTAAAGATATTGCAACAATCATGCCCTTTGATAATTGGCTCTATCTTTTGACACTTAACGGAAGCGATCTTATTGAGTTTTTTGATTTTGTTGCAACCATCAATCAAGGCGGCGGCGGGTTTGCTCAGTTTTCAAAGGAAGTAACACTCAGTATTAGTTATGACAAAGAAGGAAAAAATGGCAAACTCAATGAAGTTTTAATTAATGGCAAGCCAATTGAGCGTGATAAAAAATATGTAATGGGCGTTAATGAATACTTGGCAAATGGTGGCGATGGTTATACGGTGCTAAAAAAAGCGATTGATAGCTATAACACTTCATTCAACCAGCGGGATATTGTAGTTGAATATATTCAGCAATTACAACAACCACTCAGCCCAAAAAACTTTATAGACGGAAGGCTTATAATTCTTGGTGGCATTCAATAGAGAAGTCTTTTTTTATTAGCTGCTTTTATTTAGTAAGGAAAAGACAATAGAAAAGCTAATCCATTCATTTTCTTGGCTTTCAACAGTAATGCTAAGATTATGTGCCACAGCAATTTCTTGAGCAATACTTAAGCCTAACCCAAAGCCTGGTATTTCGTTGCGGCTACGCGAAGAGTCGCTTCGATAAAATCGCTCAAAAATATGATTTTTTTCCTCGTTAGAAAGTCCCTTGCCCGTATTAAACAGGGAAAAAAAGGCCTTTGAATTATTTCGCTTGAGAGTCAGCTCAATTTTTCCTCGCTCATCTGAGTACTTCACCGCATTGTCCAAAAAAATCAAAAAGAGCTGCTCTAGTTGTGATTGATTTCCCATGATGTGAATATCAGGATCAATTGTCCATAAAAAGTTTTTTTTGTTTTCAAAGCACCGCGGTTCAAATGACAGGGCAAGCGAGTTTAAAATATCAGACAGGGGAATATTGTTGATTTCGTAATTTTTATGATATTCTTCAAATTTTGTCAGCGTTAATAAATCATTTGTAAGACGAGTTAGGCGAATAATTTCCATTTTAATATTGGTAAGCCATTGATTTTCATCAAGTTCCAGCTCGAGTGCTGAAACGTTTGCATTAATACTTGCAAGGGGAGTTTTAATTTCGTGTCCTGCATCTGAGATAAATATTTTTTGTTTTGTTATCGTGTCTTCAGCAATTTTTACCGCTCGCTTTGATAATAGAATGCTTACACCTAAAATGATGAGCCACATAATAACCATGGTAATGCCTGCTATGTGAATAAGGGCGTAAATTGATGATTTGAATGGAGCGGTATCAAGGATTGCGTACGAATAAATTCGCCCAGAGACAATTTTATAGTAGCGAAAATTTTTTATTCTTCCCTGATTTAAATCTATTTCATTAATTTCTGTAATTAAGTCTATAATTTCTTGCTCACTCAATGAAGAAAAATTCTTTGGGCGAAGGTTTAAAAGGCTTCCTTTTGAGTCAACTTCGACATAAAAGAAAACAACGCTTTTTAAATGTGGTGGAATTAAATCAAGCATTTGGCGATTCATTCCCCGATTAAATTGCATTTGTGTCAAAATTCTTTTTTGTGCCTGCGTAATATTAATCGAAAAGGAACCAATAATTGCAACAAACGATATAAGAAAAAGCACAGAAAAAATGCTCATTATAATGATAACAAATTGGCGTTGTAATTCTTTTATCATTTTTCCTCCAAAATATAGCCAATACCACGAATTGTTTTTATGTCCGCACAGGAGTTAATAAAATTGAGTTTTTTTCGCAAAAATGAAATATATACCTCGGTATTGTTATATTCTGCCTCTGAGTCAAAACCCCATACACGCTGATTAATTTGCTCCTTTGAAAGCACCTGTTTTGTGTTTTCCATAAACAGTCTAAAAAGATTAAACTCTTTTTTACTCAAGCTAACGCTTTGATTGGTATCATTTTTTATAGAAACTGTTGAAAGACTGAGCGTAATATTTGCGAACGATAACTCTTTGTCATCAAAGGATTTTTCTCCTCTTCTGAGTAAGGCACGAACACGAGCAAGCAGCTCTTTTGTGTCAAAGGGTTTTGCAAGGTAATCGTCGGCACCAAAATCAAGGCCTAAAATCTTACTTTCAACATCTGATTTTGCCGTGAGCATAATTACAGGGGTAAGGTTTTTTTCCTCGCGCAAGGATTTTATAACCATAAAGCCATCTTTTTTTGGAAGCATAACATCTAAAATAATTGCTTTAAATGCATTGGTTAGAGCAAAACGTAAACCTTCTTCGCCATCAAAGGCAAGCGTTACATTAAATCCATTTTTGTCTAAAATTTGCTTTAATGCACTTGCCAAAGGTTTTTCATCTTCTATTATGAGAATTTGCATGTGATTATCTTATCATAAAAGCGTGTAAATAGTCAAAATGTTTGCAATAAAAGTGGGATTTTGCAGATATTGACTATATTCACGCTTTATATTATTATGATAGCTTACAATTAACATTATGAGGATAGTATGAATTCAAAAGAAAAAAATCATGAAAAAAAATCAATTCAAAAAATATTAGTGTCTATTGGTTCGATTATTGTTTTAGTCCTTGCAGCAATTTCATTTATATTTTTGCCAGCAATGACAAGTGTTGGACAAAAAACAACGCCACCGCTTGGAAAATATAAGAAAAAGCCAATTGAATATAAACAAGACTCGTATTTTACGCGAATGTATGCTTCGTATGCTGATCAAGAACGAAAAAGTGGAAAAGAGATTACGAGTGCAAATACCTATGAAGTGATGAATAATGCATTTAAGGCAACTGTCTTAAACATGGCTTTTACTGATCAAGTTAAATCCAGTCAGTACATTGCCCCTGATAATCTTCTTGACAGAAAAATGATTACGTACTTTCAAGATGAGGATGGTGTTTTTTCACCAAAGCGATTTCGTGATTATCCAAACAGTCAAAAAACAATGCTTCGAAAAAATATTGAAGCAGATGAAATTTTTCAGCGATACAATATAGATTTTATGGGTTCTGATTCTTCAGGATTTTCAACAAAGCAAGAAGGTTTTGGCGGATTAAAGCGAAGCTCTAAGCAATCAGCTTTTATTGCTAAATTAGGCTCAAATGAGAAAGCCTTTGATTTGATTGCCTTTTCTAAAAATGATTACCCTGAAGCTGAAGCGGTCAATTTTGCAAAGTCAAATACCAATTTATTTGTGGAATACGATATTTCGTTATTATCTTTCCAGTCTGAAGAAAAAGCAAAAACTGTAGAGAAACAGCTTCGAAGCAATGAGCTTGTTTTTGAAGATGCCGTTTCTGAGTTTTCAACAAAAATTTATACAAATGACACAGGAAAATTAAATAATTCATTTTATTTTCAAGTAAAAAATCTGATTAAGACAGAAAAAGATTTAGAGTCTGTGATAAATCTTAAAGCTGAAGAATTAAGTTCTGTTTTTGAGCTTTCTAATGGATATGGTCTTTTTAAGATGAATGCAAGCCCAGAAAGTGTTGATTTTACAAAACAAACAACAATTGATGCAGTCCTTTCATATATGAAAGATAACGAGGCAGGTTTGATAGAAGATTACTTCCTTGCCCGTGCAAAAGATTTTATTATTGCAGCTGATACAACAAGTTTTGATAAGGCTGCAGGCGACTTTGAGCTTGAAAAAGCAACGACGGTAACATTTCCTTTGAATTACAATAATAATCCTATGTTTGGGCAGATTCCGACAAGTACGCCAATTTTAACTGGTGCAGCTACAAATGAAAATTTCTTAAAAGAATTATTTTCTTTAGAGTTAAATGAGCTTTCTAAGCCTCTTGTTCTTGGTCATAATATTGTTGTTGCAAAAATGATTGAAGAGAAAAAAGGCGAGGAATCACTTATTGATGAGTCAAATTTTATATATTCTTACTATCCATTTACGTTTGACCAAAAGGCTATGGAGGAATATTATATGAAGAGTTCCGATTTAGAAAATAATTTGTTTAACGTGTATTTAACGCACTTTACACAGTTTTAGTCAAAATGAATAACACTGATAAACCCTGTTTAGTCCAAGCACGACAGGGTTTTTCTGTCTTTTATGGTGGAAAATACCTATACTCACAATATGACGCTCAAAAAGCTATAAAAACGCTTGTTTCAGCATTAGAAATTTTGCCAGAAACACTTATTTTATGTTTTTCTCCTGTTTTGTGTTACGGGCTTGATGACTTATTAGCAAAGATTTCTAACGATAGTTTTATTCTTGCTATTGAGTCAAATAAAGATTTGTATGATTTTTCAGCCGAATATAGGCAAAAATATCAAAATAATCCAAAAATTGCGTTTGTATATATTGATGAAAATACCAATTCTTTGAAAAAAATCTTGGACGTTTGCACCATAGTTGATTATAGAAGATGCCTTCCTGTGGAGTTTTCTGCAGGCTCAAGTTTTTGTACTGATTTTTATAAAAAAATAAGTCGTGCTCTTACAAATGAAATATCACAGTTTTGGAAAAATCGAATTACACTCATAAAAATGGGGCGTTTATACGCTAGAAATATTTTTAAAAATTTAAGCTTGTTGCCGTTGTCAAAAAAAATTATAAAAAACTCAATTGATTGCCCCATTTTAGTTGCAGGAGCAGGTCTTTCGCTTGAAAAAATAATCGAAATTATTAAAGAAAAACCGAAAGCTTTTTTTATTATTGCTGTTGACAGTGCTATAATTCCGCTTTTAAAAAATAATATTACTCCTGATCTAATTATTACAATAGAGTGCCAACTAGCAAACGAGCAAGCCTTTATTGGTATGATTGCAACACACAATAAGATTCCATTAATTAGTGATTTAACTGCACGCCCTCATATAAACAATCAGTTTTGTGCTAACGTCTCTCTTTTTCTCTCTGAATATGCTAAGCTTAATTTTTTGAAACGCCTTTTTTCATCAGCATTTTCTCCTGAAAAAAATCAACCGCTGGGATCTGTTGGTTTGACTGCAATTGATATTGCCTTGCAGTTACGCAAAAATGATTTAGTTCCCATTTTTTTTACGGGGCTTGATTTTTGTTATATCGTTGGTAAAACGCACTGTAAAGATGCTCCACATCATAGATTTTTGTTGAATACCACTAATCGCTTTCACTCTCTTGATAATGTAACGGCAAGTTTTTCTTATGGCGTTGCCCCTACACAAGGCAAGAATGGGGCGGTAATTTCAACCCCTATATTAAAAAATTATGCACAAATGCTTTGTAATTTATTTGCTCAAAAGACTAATCTTTTTGATATCTCTTTTGACGGGCTCTCTGTTGGACCACAGTGTATGACTGAACGTGAGTTTTGTAATGTTTCTAGTCAATTAAAGAATGCAAAAAAGCAGTCATTTTTTGAAACGCATTCAAACAATGGAGCATATGCCGCTGTTAAAAAATTTTATGATCAAGAAGAGAAAGCCTTGCAACGGCTTAAAGAGATTTTTACAACTGGAGCGGGAACAAGTGAAGAAATAGAAGAAATCTTGCTTGATCGTGAGTATTTGTACTTACATTTTCCTGATGGTCATAAACTACGTTTAGATAGTGACTTCCTAAAGCGAATACGAGGTGAAATTGATTGCTTTATAAAAGATATTCACTTTGGTCAAAAAAATCTTGAGAAAATCCATCCACTCATTGATTGCAATACTTGACGCTCTTAAAATCATTTTGCAGCTTTTATTACACGCCATGTTTTCTGTTAAAATTGTAGCGCTCGTATCTTGACAGGAAAGAAACAACAATTCATAATTACGTGATGACAAAAAGCCTAGAGGATTATTTAGAAACGATTGGTGATATTATCTCAAAAAATGAGAAGCCTCGCGTTAAAGATATTGCACTTCAACTAAATATTTCAAAACCTTCTGTTCATACCGCTCTCCATGCCCTTGAGGAACATGGCATGATTATTCATGAACATTATGGCAGTATTATGCTTACTGCTGTAGGAGACGCGTATTTTAAGGAAATTCGTCACAAACATAACACTATAAGTTCTTATTTACAAAAAAAGCTAAACATTTCACTCGAAACTGCCGAAAAAGATGCATGTGCAATGGAACATATTTTAAGCACAGAAACTCTTGAAAAAATGGCGTTGCAATTGCAACAAGATTAATAATTCTTATTGACAAATAGTCAATATTTGTAGTAGGGGAAAATGCAAACATCTAATTCTTTTGACGACATGGTTTATAGTTTATCAAATATAGAACGAACCGATTTATTAAAAAAAATTGAAAACATTCTCGATCCAGACAGGCAAACTATTTCATCTCCAGAATCCTCTGACAATCAAACAGGGTTACTCGATCTTTCTGAAAAACTTCAAACAGAGCCTTTTTTGCTCAAAGCGTATATTTGGCTTTTAACATTTTTTACAAATGAACGCTCTGAAATGCTTTATAATCAACATCTTCTTACTTCAAAGGCAAAGCAAATTGAAAAAAAATATCCTGATTTAATAAATCATAAAAAAGGATTATTCTTAAATAATTTTTATGCAATGATAAAGGAATTAAAATCGGTTTCAGACTTTTTTTATCCAAGCATTACTTTATATGAAAATAATCCTGGTGCTTTTTATGTGTGCCTTGCATCGTTTACTCTGCCCGATTTATATGAAAAGCTTGTTACAGAGTCTAGCCCAGAGGTAGTTTTTCAGTCAAATACACCGCATGCGGAATTAAAAAATGCACAGCTTCGAAAAATTGAAGCCATTTGTAATGACATTTCGAATGAAAATAAAAATACATTGTACTCTCATATTTGTTGCATAGATTGGCTTCGTCAGTTTGTACATTTGCCCTTTCATCGGATAACAGCCAGATTTTTTACGCTTGATACCGTTTCTTTTACTTGCCAAATGGAATCTCTTTATTCTGATTTGCCTTTATTTGCAAGCATTCTTTGTAATGGCAAGAAAATTTATACAGAAGTCCTTGAAGCACTTATTTTGTTTTTGTCAAAAGATAAAATCGCCTCTGAGGATCTTGACATCTTAACTTTTTCGCAAGAACAGTTAGAAAAAAGTATTGATAAAATCGCAATCATCAAAATGTTTAATTTATCAGTTCCCCTAAAAGATATTTGTTCCGTGCTTTATAAGGATTATGATTGGCAGCCTTCTGCACCAAGTGGAATTGAAGATTGGTTTTTTTCCTTCAAAAATTATTGGCGAAAGAATTTTGAGCTGCAGTGGGATGTTTGGGAAAAGCAACAAAAACAAAGTGAGGCAATCTCGAATGCCTGCTCCTTTTTTCAAATCTCTTTTCCTCCCTTGCTTGAAAATCGCCCTTGGCTTGAAATGTGGTGCACACTTGATTTTAGCTATGAATATTCATTGGGCTTTTTATTTCACTTTTTTCAAAAAAAATATCCTGAGTATACGCAAGATTTAAAAATCCTTTTGATCGAAGGAGATTTTCGCTCCCGAGAAAATAATCTTGAATTTACCGATGCGTATAACGAGTTAGAGCATCTTTGCACAAATATACTTTCTTTTAATGACAAGCTGAGCACCAAAGGTGAAATTGGAAAAATGTTTACAAAAATTGTAAACGACTTTCAACGCACCATTCAAGGTAAAAGTCAGTTTGACTCTATAATGAATATTTTAAAAATGGATGCAAAAACATATATTCAAAAATTTTGTATTGCAATTAATTTAATGATAAGCCTTTTAAATGGAATAAATACGGAATCCCACAAAAGTCATTATGAGACGCTTGTTAATATTGAAACAATACAAGGCAAGAAAAATCAAGTGTTTAGAGCAAGCTTGAAGCGTATTTATACCGAAATGAATTTAGCTTTATCAATTATAAAAGATTTTCAAACCGTAGAAACAATCTCCCCATGATTTTTTTTCAGATACATGAAAAAAGCAGTTTTCAGGCTGAGTTTCCTTTTGTTCAAAATGATACAATTCTGAATGGAAAAAATATTCCTAAAGCTTGTTTATCATTAAAAAAAGCGGGATCTATGCGATTTAGATGGACTGAGCATAATGATAATCGCGATTCTTTTTTTTCAAAACAATCTATTGATCAAAAGAAAATTGTTCCCGTTGAGCTTATTCACTCGAAAAATGTTTTTGCTGTTGCAAAGCAGAGCGATACTTTTAATTTGTGTGGAGATGGAATTCTTACGCAAAATCAAAATTTGATTCCTTCTGTAACCGTTGCTGATTGCATGCCGATTTATCTGTTTGATGAAACAAAAAATGTTTTTGGTGTTGTTCATTCGGGCTGGAAGGGAACGGGAATTATTGAGCAAGCCCTTGATCAGGCAAAAACTACGTATAATTGTCGTATTGAGGATTTCTCCATAATTTTTGGGCCACATATACGCTCTTGTTGTTATAAAATTGATGAGGAACGGAAAATTTTTTTTCAGACGCAGTTTTCAAAGGAAAGCGTGGTAGAAAAGATTGTCAACAAAAAAACGGAAGTATACGTGTCTTTGCAAGATGCAAACCTTTATGTGTTAGAAAAAATGGGGATAAAGCTTGAAAATATTTCAATTTGTACTGATTGCACGTGTTGCTCTCTATTTTTGGGATCCTTTCGCCGAGAAACATCCCATCTTCCTTTAGAAGCCTCAATTGAAGAGCGTTGGAAAAATTTTACTCCAATGCTTGCATACATTGGCTATTAATAAATTTCTAGACTATAAAAAAAGGAGCCCCTTTTTTGAAAGAACTCCTTTTGACTAAGATTTATTTAGCGAATAGTGGGGCAAATTTTTCCCAATAGCCATAGAAGAAAATAATTTTGTCTCTAAACAAAATAAAAAGCCCTTGTGATTTAACGCTGTTTTTTGTACACTAAAATAATGAACAAAAATATTGAGGTCTTTGAAAATCTGCCTGTTTTGCATTCTATTTTGAAAATGGCTGTTCCTAATATGGTGGGAATGCTGATTGTTATTGTGTATAACATTGCAGATACAATGTTTGTTGGCTGGACAGGCGATGCTAATCAGGTTGCAGCTGTTTCACTTGCCATGCCTGTTTTTTTACTTTTAATGGCGTTTGGTAATATTTTTGCGGTGGGTGGCGGCTCTCTGATTTCTCGCACCCTTGGCGAAAAAAACTTTGATAAAGTTAAACACATATCATCTTTTTGCGTTTATAGTTCTGCAGGAATAGGACTTGCGTCGATGATTATCTATTTTTTTGCAAGCCAGCCTATTCTTTCTCTTATTGGAACAAGCGAAAACACCTTGGGCTTTGCTCAGTCCTACCTTAACTGGATTGCTTTGGGCTCAGTTTTTATTGTCTTACAGTATGCTCTTGGGGGAATTATTCGCTCTGAGGGCGAGGCAAAAAAAGCCGTTAAGGGAATGATGATTGGTACAATAATCAATATTGTCCTTGATCCTATTTTTATTTTGACCTTAGGTTGGGGAGTAACTGGGGCTGCAATTGCAACGGTTATCGGAAACCTTTGTTCCTGCTTGTATTATTTTTCTTATTTCCTAAAGAAAAAGACGCTGCTTTCAGTTGATATAAAAGACTTTGTCCTTGATAAACAGATTATCAAGGTGGTTGTTTCGATTGGAGTGCCCGCTTCTTTAATTAATATTTTGATGAGCCTATCAAATATCATTATGAATATTTTTTTAGTCGTCTATGGAGATGCCCCCGTGGCTGCAATGGGCGTTGCAATGAAGGCAAATATGCTTTTAATCTTATTGCAAATTGGATTAGGCGTTGGTATTCAGCCACTTATTGGATATAACTACGGAGCAAAAAACTTCAAACGCCTCAGAAGCATTATGAAAGCAAGCTCTATTATAAGCGTGATTCTCGGTAGCACTCTTACCGCCTTGTACGCCGTTTTTGCGCCGCACATTGTAAAAGCCTTTATTTTGGATGATTCGGTGTTGCATTACGGCACAATGTTTTTGCGTGTACTCATCTTTGTTGGCCCTTTTATTGGCATTTTATTTGTCATACAATTTTCCCTGCAAGCAATGGGTAAATCATTAGCATCTCTGTTTTTAGCAATTGGCCGGCAAGGCTTTATTTTTGTACCCGTTGTTGTTCTGGGCAATAAATTTATAGGACTTGAAGGCATTGTGTGGGCACAACCCATGGCTGATTTTATTAGCCTTTTTACAGGATTGGCTGTTTTCCTGCACTTTAATCGAAAAGAAATGAAACACTTTGAGTAACTGCTATAGTTAAAAAGCTTTGTTTTATTGTATCATGATTAAAACAGGGGCAGGATTTAAAGAAAGCACTTCTTTTGGCGTCATTAAAGGCTTGTCGTAACCAGCTTTTTCAATTGTTGGCTTAGTAAACAACTTAAATGATTTGAGCGGAATATTTTTTGCTTGAGCATTACGATTGTAACTTTCCTTTTTTAATCGGGGGGAGCCAAAACCATCTGCACAGTGAACGGCTTCAATCCTTTCAAACTTTTTAATACGCTCTCTGTTTTTAATCATTTTATCTTGAAATTGATGAAGCACTAAAAACCGCTTACCCTTGTAATTATTTGTAATAAGGTAGTTTTCAATCACTCTTTTTGCCTCATTTATTTCATCTCCCGTGACAAATCCAATTTCTTTCATGGGATGCACCGTCCGCCACTCAGGATCTAAGGCTAGGTGAACATTGGGGTACTCTAAAAAAGGTAAAAGCTGATTAACGGCATAATCAACACTGTGTTTTCCAATTTGATGATCCAAAATAACAATCCAATTATGCTCAAGTGCGTACTCAATGTATTTTATAGTCGTTTTATCGCTTAAGTATCCAATTTCGCCAAGTGGCCAGCACGTTCCATAAATTAAGTATAAGGCAGGAATTACACCGCGATCCCCATTTAAATTATCGTATTCTTTTGCGTAGGCCGTCAATTGGGGAGCTAGCTCAGGTAGCGAAAACTGCCCCACAATTCCCATGTGCTGAGAATTTGGATGCCCATAAAAAGCTATGACATCGTTATTTGAAAAGATTGAATCGTCAGAGAAAAGGACGGCATTTTTTGGAAGGGGTTTTATAATTTCTTGAGCCCGAGCGATTTGATCTGCTGGCAAGTGATCTGGCTCCATAACAGGTGGATCTAATTCAAGATGATGCGTTACTTGCTGTGTTTGCATAAATCTCTGCTGTTCAATTTCTTTTTTCTCAGCTGCGGCTTTTTTTGCTTCAAGGGTTTGCATACGGATTTTTTCTTGGCGTTTAAGTTCTGCCTGAGTAATTTCACTGTATAAAAGCTCTTCCGTGGCTTTTTCCTGATGTTCAATTTCTCTTTTTTGCAGTGCCAATTTTTTTGCCATTTCTAGGTTTTTTGCAATCTCGCTTTGCGAAAGTCTTTCTTCCTTTGTTTGTGATTGAGTGTTTTCTTGTGCATGCTTGCTTCGTAAAGCTGAAAGTTCTTGTGCCAACAAAAGTAAGGCTTCTAATTCTTGAGTGGCAATTTGCTCTGTATAATTTTCTTGCTCTTTTTTTTCTCGTAAAAATCGCTCTTCATCAAGTCTTGCTTGTTTTTGCCTTTCAAAATTTAAAATTTTATCTGCAAGCTCTTTTTTTTGTATATTTTGCTTCTCTTGTTCAAGATTTTCTTCTTGCTCTTTAATTTGCCTTGACAGCGTTGTTTGACGGCTTGTTGGTGCAGGAGTTGCTGTTACCAGTTTTTTTGCAGACTGAATATTTTGCACTGATGGCTGTACTGTAAGGCGTGCAGGCTGATTTTCAAGCGTCATAATCGTTATGGAAAATCCAAAAATGAGTAAGAAAATTAAAACGCAACAGATAATGTATTTTTGCACCGTTTAATCAAGCCTTTCAAAGAGCATATTGCATTGTAAATTTGGGGAGTCGTGCTTGAGTATATACGAATTGCCAAATTGCGTTACTATCAAGTTTTTTTCATTTGCAAGCTGATATAAAAAAGATTTTTCATTTTGATAATCTTGTGAAATATCAATCGTTGCCGTGTACTCGTTTGCCCCAGTTTTTTTGAGCAAAAGATAAAAAGTCTCTGAGCGATTTTTTTGATTGGCCGTATACCTTCGATCAACACTAATGAGAAAATCGCCATTGGGGGATTTTTTTGAAAAATAAACGCTGTCAAAAGATTCAATCAGATTTTGATTATTCACAAAAAATCGAATAAATTTTCCCTGTTCGTTTGTTGCATTTGCAGGTGCATTTGCTTGGCCATCAATTTTTTTTTGTAGAGTTTCAAGCTGCAGAATGATTTGTTGTAATAAAACATCATTTGAACTATTTTGATTTTGCTGATTGAGAATGCCACCAAGCAAATCGTTTGTGTTTTGCCCAAGCATATTATTGACTAAGCTCATTGCCATATTCATTGGCTGTTTTTTTTGATCCTGCTGATTATTTGTTGATTGTGTCGCAGTATTTTTTTTAGTTTGATTTTTAAACGGAGTTGAAAGTGTTGGCATTTCTGGTTTTACGGGGCTTTCAATGCTTGGCATTGCAGGCTGTGTTTGTGAGAAACAAAGTTTGCTTAAAAAGAGAAAAATGAATGTTTTAGAGGCTTGCAAGATTTTTTTCAACCTCATCTAGTCGATTTTGCAAAGAATGAATTGTTTTTTCTAGTCGATTTTTTTCTTTTTCGAGCAACACTTTTTTGTCTAACTCTTCACTTTTGCGTTTTACAAATGAGCGTACAAGATCGGGGCTTTTTCCCTGCAAGATTTTTTGCTCAGCCTCAATTCTCTTATTGTCATTTGAAATAGAGGCAAGCACCTTCATGTTTTCAAATCCTATTTGAGGATTCAAACTAAGGTTTGCAACTTTTCGTGCATCGCGTGCTGCCGCTCGGGGAACACATAAAATGCGATCAATATAATCTTCGTAGCGGATGTGTGCGTCTTGGCAAAGTTTATGTGCCTTTGCAAGCATTTTTCCAAAATCCACCATGAGTTTTCCATTTTGTTCCAAAAAATTTTTTTTAATTTCATGGGTTAGCTCTTCTAATTCAGGTGATTTTTCCAGCCCTAAAATATAAATCCCCTTTTGTTCAGCTTGCTCAAGGAGGCTATGAAATAAAGCCCAAAAATCATTTGTATGCACACGAGAACAGCAGTGCATACCATTTGTTGCCTCGTTTTGTAAATGATGTGCATATTCATGTATGGCCGTGTAAATCAGCTGATTGTCAGACTTAAAGTTTTTATTGTGTAACAGGATTTCATAGGTCTCAGGTTTATACAATCCATTGACTTTTTTGCTTTCCTTGCCCGTAAACGTCACAGAAAAATCTATTTGAGTATCTTGAATTGAAAGAAGTATTTGTTTTACATTATCTTGGTTCATAGTTTTATAAAAGTAATTATATCATCTTTTTTGATTTTAATTAATAGGGTAGCGTGAAATTTATAAAAAATCAAAAAAATTGCGTGAGCTGTGTTTATGAATACAAAGTAGGAAAATAGGTTTAAGAATAACCATCTGTTTACTTTCTGTCCAGTTAAATATCATATTGCTTCTTTGCACCTGTTATAATTATTGACGAGTGAAGAATTTTGTGATAAGCTAAAAAAATGCTTACTAAAGAAGAGCTTGATCGGCATTATACGACGTACCTTAATAAAGAAATAGTTCTTACAAAGGAATTGGTAAAAACTATTGGGTTGGATGCTCATCAGGTACAAATAAAATGTGGCTCAACGCAGTGGCCGTGTATTATTAACTCAACCTCATTGGCAAACGCGAAGTTTATTATTGGTATAAAAAGTGGTGCATACGGAATGCTCATTGCCGAGGATGTTGGCTTTGTGAGTTTGAAATTCCATTTTGTGCGAAAGGATGAGCCTGCCTTAGTAATTTTTGTGCAATCAAAAATAGTTTCAATTCAGCCTTATATTGGCTCAAAAGATTTTGCTATTGTTGAGCTTGAGTATACCGAACGTCCTTCTGATGATTTTATTCAAATTTTTTGCTCAACGATTGAAGCCAATCAAAACTATGCAAATCGTCGTGAAGAGCGTATTTTGATAACAGAAGAATCAAAAAAAATTATGAGCCTAAAAAAAGAGGAAACGGTAGCATTTATTCAACATGTGCCACGCCATTGTATTATTCGAGATATTTCTTTTTCTGGGGCAAAAATTTTTTTGATGGGACTTTCGTCGTTTTTAGTAGGAAAGATTATTCTTGTGCGATTTGACTTTCTTGATCCAAAAGAAACTTTCAATTTGAAGGGCGTTATTGTTGCTTCAGAGGAAATTTCTGGGCGAAAAGAGCTTGTTTCTGCCTCAATTAAATTTGACACAGAAACGGTTCCTATGTCGTATAAAATGCATATAAGCAACTATTTAACCGCTCTTAATGCAAAAAATCTTAATCAAAAATAATATGCAAAACTTGAGGAGAACCTGTGAACCGAGAAAAGCCTTTAAAGTCAGTTTTTTTTATAAATCTTCCTGAATCTTTTGCCCACAATTCTTCTCTTAAAATAGATGCTTCAATACCTCTTCCTGTTCAAAGTGAGTTTGAAGATACAACAGTTGAAAACTTTGATATTACAACGCTTTCATGGGAAATGGTCGTTGCAGGGATTTTGATGGTATTAACCTATGACGAGAAAAATCCCCATTGCGATTATTATCGCTCTCTTGTTTTTGAAACAAAACCAAAAATTAAAAAAGAGCTCGCTGATACAGCAATTTTAAAAGTTCGTAATGAGGATTTTGCAGCCGCGGAGGAGATTTTTGCAGCACTTCGCTTTCTTGATCCAAATGATTTATCAATTACACTCAATTCAGCACTTTTTTTTGATCAATATGCAGACTTTCATCGTAAATCAAGTCTTTTTAACGAAGCCGATGCTTGCGATGATTTAGCTAAATCGTATTATGATCAAGTTTTAGATGCAGATCCTCCTCTTAGTGATGCATTTTTTAATGCAGGTTTTTTTTATTTGAAACAAAGAAAGTTTGATCGTGCAAAAGGTTTGTTTGAAACCTACGCCGCTTTGATGGCAGATTTGCCAGAAACTCAAGAAACGGAAAATATTCGTTATAAAATTGAGCGAGCAAGTGAAATAATACGCGATATTTCTGATAGAAATCTTGATGATGAGCTTTTTATCCAAGCGTCTGAGAATATATCACAGGGTGAGGAAGAAAAAGGATTAAATCAAATTCGCACGTTTTTAGAAAAGAATTCTACCGTGTGGAATGCGTGGTTTTTGCTTGGTTGGGGCTTGCGGCGTCTTCAGCGCTGGAGTGATGCACGGCAGGCATTTGAGCAATCTCTTTCTTGCGAGGATGGGCAAAATACCGATACGTATAACGAGCTTGCTATTTGTTTAATGGAACTCGGTGAGCTTCAGGAGGCGGAGCGAATGCTGTTTAATGCTTTGCAATTAGCTCCTGAAAACACAAAAATTATGTCTAATTTAGGCTTTTTGAATATACGATTAGAAAATCCTCTTGAAGCACAAAAATATTTTAATGCAGTTTTAGAATTTGATCCAAATGATGTTATTGCACAACAAGCAATAAAAGATTTTAACCTGTGATAGCTTTTCCCTTATTTTTTAGTTTTTTTCTTCTTGCTCTTGCCGTTTATTTTTTCAATTAGTATATTTTAAACATGAAAGATCAAGATAATAAAACAAAACAACAAGAGGTTGAAGATAGTACTGTCGAAAATGAGAAAGCTACAGAAAATCAATCAGAAACTCAAGAAGAAGTTGAAAAAAAGGACTTAACTATTGAAGAGCAGTTTGCTGAGCTTGAAAAACAGCATGCTGAATTAAAAAATGCGTATCTTTTGAAGGCTGCCGATTTTGATAATTATCGTAAACGCATGATTAAAGAGAAGCAAGATGCATTTGATTATGCAAATACGGCAATTTTAACGGATTTAATTACGATTTTAGATGATTTTGATCGTGGTTTAGCTGCAGCAACAGATGCACAAGAAGTCAAGAGTGTTGTTGAAGGCATTCAAATGATTAATAAACAAATGTACAGTGTTTTAGAATCAAAATATAATTTGGCTTCGTATGGTGAAGTTGGAGACGGATTTGATCCTAATATTCACGAGGCACTTGCAAGTACTCCGTCTGATGTGGAGGAAGCCGTCTGTGCTGAAATTTATTTAAAGGGCTATAAGCTCAAAGATAGAGTGATTCGTGTGGCAAAAGTTCTTGTCAACATGCCACAATAAAATAGAAAAGAAATGATTTGTTTAAACAAATTATCATAGAAATAATATCTTAAATGGAGAAGATTATGGGTAAAATTATAGGAATTGACCTAGGCACAACAAATTCTTGTGTGTCTGTAATGGAGGGTGGTGAGCCAGTTGTTATTCAAAACTCTGAAGGCGGAAGAACAACTCCCTCGATTGTTGGGTTTACATCAAAGGGAGAGCGCGTTGTTGGGGCTCCTGCAAAGAATCAAATGATTACAAATCCAGAAAATACCGTTTATTCAATTAAACGGTTTATTGGACACCGCTATGGCGAGTTAACTGGTGAAGCAAAGCTTGTACCGTATCATGTAGAGCCATACGGAAATGAAGATATTCGTGTAAAAATTGAAGATAAAATGTATTCGCCGCAAGAAATTTCTGCGTTCATTTTACAAAAGATGAAAAAAACTGCAGAAGACTATCTTGGAGAGACGGTAACAGAAGCGGTAATAACTGTCCCAGCGTATTTTAATGACGCTCAACGTCAAGCAACAAAGGATGCAGGAAAAATTGCAGGCCTTGAAGTGAAACGTATTATTAATGAGCCAACAGCTGCTTCTTTAGCCTATGGATTTAAACAAGACTCTGATAAAGAAAAAATTATTGCGGTTTATGATCTTGGTGGCGGTACCTTTGATATTTCAATTCTTGAGTTAGGAGATGGTGTTTTTGAAGTAAAATCAACTAATGGTGATACACATCTTGGCGGTGATGATTTTGATAGAAAAATTATCAATTGGCTTGTTGATGAGTTTAAGGCCGATACAGGCATAGATCTTTCACAAGACCGAATGGCATTGCAACGTTTGCGTGAGGCTGCAGAAAAAGCAAAAATTGAACTTTCAAATGTGGCAACAGCAGAAATTAATCTTCCATTTGTTACCGCCGACGCTTCAGGGCCAAAACATCTGCAAAAATCACTAAGCAGAGCAAAATTTGAACAGATGGTTGATGATTTGCTTGAAAGAACAAAAGAACCTTGTCGCAAGGCAATTGCTGATGCGGGAATTTCTATTGATAAAATTGATGAAGTCATTTTGGTTGGCGGGTCTACTCGTATGCCAAAAGTGCAAGAAATTGTAAAATCTCTTTTTGGCAAAGAAGGCTCAAAGGGCGTAAACCCTGATGAAGCAGTTGCAGTTGGTGCTGCAATTCAAGGTGGAATCCTTGGAGGGGACGTAAAAGATGTTCTTCTCTTGGATGTTACGCCGCTTTCACTTGGAATTGAAACAATGGGATCCGTTTTTACAAAACTTATTCCACGCAATACGACAATTCCAACACGCAAAAGTCAGATTTTTTCAACGGCGGCAGATGGACAAACAGCGGTTTCAATCCATGTTTTACAAGGTGAGCGAGAAATGGCTGCACAAAATCGAACGCTTGGAAAGTTTGATTTAATTGGAATTCCTTCAGCTCCTCGTGGCGTGCCACAAATTGAAGTAACATTTGATATTGATGCAAATGGTATTGTTCATGTTTCAGCAAAAGATTTAGGCACTGGTAAAGAGCAACATGTTCGCATTGAAAGCTCGAGTGGCTTGAGTGATACTGAGATTGAGCGAATGGTAAAAGAGGCTGAGGCAAATGCCGAGGCTGATAAAAAAGAGCGTGAAAAAATTGATGTGAAAAATGAGGCAGACTCTCTCATTTATGCAACTGAAAAAAGCATGAGTGATTTGGGGGATAAGCTTGGTGATGCAGAAAAACAAAAAATCACAGATTCGATTGCCTCTTTGCGACAATCTATTGAAACTGATAATATTGAAGATATCAAGGCAAAAACCGAAGAGCTAAAACAAGCGTCATATAAACTTGCAGAAGAGCTGTATAAGCAAAATCCACAAGCTGGAGCTGCTGGAGCAGATCCGACTGGTGGTCAAGCAGATGCTGACGGAGCTAATACCAACAAGCCTGATGCTGATGATGCTGACTATGAGGTTGTAGACGACCAAAAATAGATTGTATTATGGTTGTAAAAAGCTATGCTTTAAGCATAGCTTTTTTTTATTACGTTGAAATTAATTTTCCCGCACTGCATAGATTAGTGGGATACTTATGAGTGTGATAAAACCTTTGAATGCAATATTTACAAAAATAATTGACCATATAACAGAGGAGGGGAGTGTTCCACTGAACGCAATCCCTGCAAAAATAACTGAGTCAATTGGGATGCTGATAATATTTGAAATTAAGACACGAGACCATTGCATTTTGCTGGTAATTTTTGTCATCCACCAATGATAGATTTCTGTATCTATGAGTTCAGAAGTTACTTCGGCAAGAATTGAAGCAAGGACAATTCTCCATACAGGGCCTAAAATTGCACTAAATTCATTTTGTAAGCCCCATAATGGATCAGGCGGTAAAATTGTTGCAATAGCAAAAAAAGCTGCCATTAGCAAATTAATTCCCGCACACAGAATAATCAAAGTACGGGCTGCTTTTTTTCCAAGACTCTTGTGTATTAGATCCCTAATTGTAAATGTAATCGGGTAAATGAGCGTTCCCGCATCAAAGCTAAATCCTGAAATAGCACTTATTTTAAGGCTACCGATATCAGATAAAATTTGAGCTGAAACATAGCTCGCAATTAAAATCAATGCAGAAAGTGAGAATGCTTTTTCTGTTGTTTTCATAGTTTAATGTGCTTGGACAACTTCCGTTATTTCAGGTAGAGTATCTTTCAAAAAGCGCTCAACACCTTGTTTTAATGTCATTGTTGCCATGGGACAACTACCACAGGCACCTGTCAAGCGAACAAAAACTCGCCCTGTTTTCTCTTCTAGTGAAACAAATTCTAAATCGCCGCCATCGGCTTGTAACTGTGGTCGCACTTGCTCAAGTGCTTCTTTTACTTTATCTTCTAAAGTCATAAAATCTCCTTAAGTTATATTTATTGAAAATAGCTACTTTTGATTAAAATTCTTGCCATTTCCAAGAATGATTGAAAACGGTTTGAACATATCAACGCTATCACAAATAATTTTTAAAATTGCCATAATCGGAACAGCTATCAGAAGGCCTGCAAAACCCCAAAGCCAACCCCAAACAGACAGTGAAACAAGAATCATAAAGGATGAAAGCCCTAAATTTTCGCCTTGAATACGTGGCTCAATTATGCTCCCTAAGAAAAAATTTACGCCCAACATTAGTGCAATTGTGAGAGCGAATTGATTAAGTGATGGCCAAAATTGCAGGAGCGCAAATAAAATCGTCAATCCTGATGAAATGATTGAACCAAAATTGGGTATAAAATTAAGAACAAATGCTAAAAATCCCCAAATTATTGGAAAATCCAAGCCAATAAACATTGTTCCCAAAAAAACTAAAAAGCCTGTTAAAAATGAAATCGTCAGCTTAATAAAAATGTAGCGTGTAATTTGCCTGATAATATTTGCAATTATTGCACGAATTTTTTCAGGCATTACATCTGCAAAGGCTGCTTCCACATGATTTTGAAACATTGTCATTTCGGTTAGAAGAAAATAAATAAAGAGCAAAATGATGACAGTATTTTTTCCAAAGTCCAAGACTGAATTAGATGCATTTATAGCAAAATTTTGGACAAATTTGCGAACCTCTCCTTGTCCCCATAAGTTGTAAAATAATGTTTCTTCGTTATCGTATGAAAAATTAAAGGTTTCGGCAATGCTTTGATAAATTGTTGCCATTCGATTTTCATATTTTGGGTACTGGTCAATAATTGAACGCAAACTCGACAATAGAAGATTACCAAGTCCTACAATTAAAAGTAAAAATAAGATAAGCAAAAAGACTATCATTAAAAAGCGTGGAATTTTTAATTTTTTCCATCCTACAAGAACAATCGGTTCAAAAGCAAAGGCCAGTAACATAGCAACCGTCAAGGGAATAAAAACTGATGAAGCAATTTTTAAAACGGCACACATCATCATTATTGCGATGAATAAATTGACAAAAAAAACTGCACTGCTCAGCCTCTTTGGTGCTTTCATACGACCTCTTTATGTAAGATTTTCTTAAAAGTATAAATGATTTTTCTGTAATGTACAATATCAAATGAGCATTTATCATCTGTTTGCAAATAGAGGCTGCATTGTTTGACTTTGAATATTTTTATAATGCTTTACAAAGTGCTGTTTTTTGTGTACAGTTTTACCTTATGAAAAACATCGTTATTCAAACTGGGCATCCGTTACCTATGGGAATAAATATTGATTCAACGGGAGTTAATTTTTCTGTTTTTTCAAGAAATGCAACAAAAGTTTTTTTGGAGATTTTTGAAAATGAAACGGACAAAAAGCCTTCTATGAGCATTGAGCTTGATCCGCAAACAAATCGTACGGGGGATTTATGGCATGTGCATCTTCAGGGATTAAAGCCCCAAGCTTTGTATCTGTACCGTGTTGATGGGCCGTTTAATCCTAAAGAAGGCTTTCGCTTTAATAAAAATAATTATTTAATTGACCCTTATGCTAAGGCACTGACAAATAAATCAATTTTTCAGCATTTGAACACCGCAATGGTTTCTGTTGACGAAGTTGATGTTGCTTTGGGGCAAATTCCTACCGCAGAGAATTTTCCAAAATGTGTTGTTATTGATGATGAATTTGATTGGCAAGGAGATAGACCGCTTAATTATCCGTTGCAAAAATGTATTTTATACGAGGCTCACTTAAAAGGGGTTACAAAGGATAGTTCGGCAAAGGTTAAAAATTCTGGAACATACGAAGGATTAATCGAAAAGATTCCGTATTTCAAGGACTTGGGTATTACGAGTCTTGAGCTTTTGCCAATCCATGAGTTTGATGAGTTTGAAAACTCAAATATTAATCCTAAAAATGCTCAAAGATTGACGAATTATTGGGGCTACAGTACAATTAATTTTTTTGCTCCGAAAGCTTCGTATGCTAGTAACTCATTGTTAGGTGGACAGGTTGCTGAGTTTAAAAAAATGGTTCGAGAGTTTCATAAAGCGGGAATTGAAATTATTCTTGACATCGTTTTTAATCACACGGCTGAGGGAAATGAAAAAGGAATCACCTTGAGCTTTCGTGGTTTTGATAATTCTATCTATTATATACTCGATAAAAATGATAAGCAGTATTTTGCAAATTATTCAGGATGTGGAAACACTGTAAACTGCAATCATCCTATTTTGCGAGAATTTATTCTTGATAGTCTTCGCTACTGGGTAACAGAAATGCACGTTGACGGATTTCGCTTTGATCTTGGCTCGATTTTGGGACGTGATCAAAATGGAAATATGCTTGAAAATCCTCCTATTTTAGAGAAAATTGCAGAAGATCCTGTGCTTCGAAATACAAAAATTATTGCTGAGGCATGGGATGCAGGTGGTGCTTATCAAGTGGGATGCTTTCCTGGAGGGCGCTGGGCTGAGTGGAATGATCAATTTAGTAATGACGTGCGGCGGTTTTGGCGTGGTGATGATTTTATGTGTACGTCTTTGGCAACTCGCATGAGTGGTAGCTCTGATCTTTATTCAAATACGGGAAGAAAACCGTTTCATTCAATTAATTTTTTGACAAACCATGATGGTTTTACGCTCAATGATTTGGTTTCGTATAATGGCAAGCACAATGAAGAAAATGGCGAGAATAATCAGGATGGCAATAATAACAACAATAGCTATAATTATGGCTTTGAGGGAATGACGACAAATGCTGCAATCGAGGCCGTCCGTGTGCGTCAAATTAAAAATTTTATTTTAACGCTTTTGCTTTCTCAGGGGACGCCAATGATTTTGGGTGGTGATGAGTTTCGACGGACACAAAGGGGCAATAATAATGCCTATTGTCAGGATAATGAAATTTCTCATTTTGATTGGACTTTGTTAAAAAAACACAAAGAGATTTTTGAATTTACTAAAAAGGCAATATTGTTTCGCAAAAATCATCCCGCTTTTCGCCGAGCAGATTTTTTTATAGGAAAAGATTTGTCAAGCAATTCTCTTTTGGATATTACGTGGTACAACGAGTTAGGTCAGCAGCCAAATTGGGATTTGCAAAATAAGTTTTTGTCATTTAGGCTTGATGGCAGCCGTGAAGAAATTATTGCAGAAATTGATGACAATGATTTTTTTATCATGATGAATGCTTCTGAAAAAGACATTACGGTCAAAATTACTAATCCGCGTTTTGGAAAAAAATGGTATCGGTGCATTGATACTTCTGTTGAGTTTCCTGTTGATTTTTTGCCAGAAGAAAAGGCTGAATATGTTGATACTCAAAATCTGTATGTAGTCCCTTCTCGATCAATGGCAGTGTTGATTAGTAAGTAGCACGCGTAGTTTTATATCTTGACAGAAGGTATATTCTTAGCTACAGTGTTTTGATTGAGGTGACTCAAATTTGTTGAGTGTAGGAATTACTAGCACTAAAAAGGAATAATTATGGAACGATGTTTTGTGATGCTTAAGCCTGGAGTACTGAATCGGCGAATTGTTGGAGAAATAATAACACGTCTTGAGCGACGTGGTTTAAATATGATTGGCATTAAAATACTGTGTGTTGATAAAGAGCTTGCACAAACGCATTATGGCGAGCATAAAGGTAAGTCATTTTACGATTTATTAATAAATTATACGGTCAGTGGGCCTGTAATTGCAATGGTTTGGGAAGGCTATGAGGCTATTATGCATTTGCGAAAAACTGCAGGTGCGACCAATATAGCGGAATCTCTGCCTGGAACAATACGAGGCGATTTTGCACTGCATACCCCAGTAAATATCATACATGCTTCAGATTCTGTTGAAAATGCAGAGCGTGAAATTGCCCTTTTCTTTTCTAAAAATGAGCTTTTCAGCTGGAGTGATGATAATAGCAAGTGGTTTTAACACATTTTTATAAAATTCTACACTGATAAAATCTGCTTTTTTAAAGAGTTCTCTTACATATAGTATCCTATAAAGAGATCAAGAGTAATTAGTGAAAAATGTAATCACTTTTTTATAGGTAAAACTACTGCAGAAGAACTATAGGTTGTACTTAAAGAAGCGATAAAACATAATATTGGTAGGAAATGAAAACTGCAAGATTAGTTTTCCCTCTTCGGTATATTCGTAAAGTTGTAAAGGATCGCCAAGGTTTGTTGTATCTGTGCCAGATCCACAGCTAATAATTATATTCGAATTATTAGTATAACCAAAATTAACGCTTTGCCATTGCGTGCTTGACATTGTTCTTGCATGGGCAACCTTTATTGATTGTACAGGCGTTGTACTTTTAATTGTCTCATCAATTAAATACTTTTCAAAAAAAGAGCTTTTATTTATCTCAGAGGTATCTAAATTATCATAATCATACTGATTATCTGACTTATTATGATCCCAAAAATTATTAAAAAAGTGAATGTAATACTTCGACGGATCGCTTTCGTGTGGCACATACGTTGTTGTATGCTGCCCAAGGCTTGGCCTACCAAAGTTTTTGTTCAGGTAGGTATATTGCGGGTATGCTTTTTTTATGTTGTCATTGCTCGTTATAATCCAATCAATTTCTTTGCTCCCGTAAATATCTTTTACTTTGAGGATTGCGGATAACTCTCTGGCACTGATTATCAGCGAGGTTGTACCGTTAAGTTCTTGCCAGCATGAAATTGAATTGCCATGAAACCAGTCGTTTTTGTTTTTTGAAAAATCATAGTCTTCAAAGTAATCCCTAAAATTAATTAGGGTTGTTGCAATACCTGTTTGTCTATCAAGACGTTCAATAAGATCTTCTTTTTGCTCATCTTTATTAATCATGCGAAGTAAGTCATTTTGTGTGCCTAAAATCATATCATGATGCTGAATGCCAAGATTTGACTCATATATTTGAAGAACCTTGCCACTCTTTTTGCTCACAAGTGCAACTGCCGTGGGTGAAAACTCATAAATGAACACATCTCCATCAATCAGCAAGCGAGAAGGAAGCGTTCCTTTAATTAGTTGCCCTCTTAAATAGCCGTCATTATCGTAAAAGAAAAAATCATCAGCAATGTTTTGCCATGTTGCAGTCAGGATATGGTGTGTAACAAATAATCCTTGTGATGGCTGTTCTTCTGTTGATTGAAAATCTTTTGTTAGTTGAAGTGGGACTGCAGCGGGAATGGGTGGCGTATCTATCTTTCCTGTAAAGCGATAGCAGGTGAAAGTCTCATCCTCTTGTGCTTTAATAAAAATATTGAGCGTACAATCCTTATTTGGAATAAACCCGAGTGCAAGAAATTCAATTTCATCGAAGTATTGATTTTCATGTACTTGGCGGGTAAAATAAGGTGTTTCATTTGCTTCTATTGTATACCATACATTTATGGGACGCGGGTGCTTAAAATAGACATAAACGGATAAGGGATTTGTTCCATACGGATTGTGGAGCAATAATGGATTTTCTGCCGTGTAGGTGTAGTCGTTTTTTAAGTCACGTATTTCTTGCTCTATGGCATCTTGATTGCTTTGATTATAAATTACATCAACGGTACTAGCTAATGGTTTTGCAATTGTTTTAAATGCATCTTGTTGTATTGTGCCAAAAGGCTTTGGTGGTGTCTGCACTTCCAGTGGCGGGCTTTGAGTTTCTTCATGAACTTCAATTTGACTTTCAGTTTTTTGCTTGTGGCATGAGCTAAGCAATCCAAAAATAGCTATCAATAAGCCAATTACGGTTATTGAATTTTTCATAGAAAAATATCCTTTCCTTTATATAAGTGATATTATAGTGAACTATTTTGTGTTACAAAGGCTTTTACACAGCAATGCAAGCGTTCGTAGCTTTGTAACAACAAAACCTCATGTGATTACAGTAAAAGTAAGCTTAAATCTTTGCCCAAAGAAAATTATATTCAAAGCTAAATATTTATTGCCGTTTCAAGGGCAACTTCAAGCATGGTATTAAGCGTTGTTTGTCTTTCTTGTGCTGTTGTAGATTCTCCCGTAATGATGTGGTCAGAAACGCTTAACATCGCAAGTGCCTTACGTTTATACTTAGCCGCAAGGGTAAAAAGCTCTGCAGCCTCCATTTCTATACCAAGCACGCCATAGCTTGCCCACATTTTCCAAAAATTCTTGTCATCATAAAATAAATCACTTGAAGTAACAGAACCAACCCGCACATCAATCTGCTTGTCACGAGCAACATGAACAGCTTTGTGTAAAAGTTCAAAGTTTGCAGTAGGAGCAAAATGCATTCCCTCAAAACGATGCGTATTAATGCCTGAATCAGTGCAGGCACTCATAGCAAAAATGAGATCCCGCACCTTAATATCTTCATGAATGGCACCACAAGTTCCCACGCGTATAGCATTTTGTACATTATAAAACTGAAATAATTCATTAACATAAATAGAAAGAGAGGGCTGTCCCATTCCAGTTCCCTGTACAGAAACTTCTTTTCCTTTATATTTGCCCGTAAAACCAAACATTCCCCGAACCTCATTGTAGCAAACTACATCCGTTAAAAAAGTTTCGGCAACATATTTTGCCCGTAATGGATCTCCTGGTAATAAAATACTTTGAGCAATTTGCCCTTCTTTTGCGTTAATATGTGTACTCATCGTATCTCCTTATATTTTATCGAATTGGCGTAGTGATTAAGCCTTTTAGGTAAAATGACGAGTTTTCACCTCTCAATGTATGGCATTGTATAAGATTTTAGTGAAAAAAGCGTCTTCTTTTTTTATTTATCCCATAACATGGATGATTTATTTTAGCACAAAAGTATGTGATTGTCGAGGGTCGCTCGTGGTATAAAAGGATTTTTGCTGGTATGGTTGCACCTAGTAGTCTTCGTTTGAGCTTTGCCCTGCAATAATTTCTTTTCCTGCACTTGTTCCCAGTCGTGTTGCTCCCGCCGTAATCATTGCCATCGCATCTTCAAAGGAGCGAACGCCTCCAGATGCTTTGACTCCCATACTTGAGCCAACGGTTTCCCTCATTAGGGCAATATCTTGGACTGTTGCCCCAGCGGTGGAAAATCCTGTTGATGTTTTGACAAAATCAGCTTTTGCTTCTTGTGCAATCTGGCAAGCAATACGTTTTTGTTCATTGGTGAGTAAGCATGTTTCTATGATTACCTTCAAGATTGCATCTTTGCACGCTTGCTTGACGCAAACAATGTCTTTGAGTACTTTGTCATGCTGATTGCCTTTAAGAAAGCCAAGGTTTATAACCATGTCGATTTCATTTGCTCCCTGCTCGATAGCTGTTTTTGCTTCAAACGCCTTTGCATCGCTAGATGCTGCTCCGAGGGGAAAACCTACAACGGTGCATATTTTAACGTTTGTCTTTGATAAAAGGGAGGATGCATAGTCTACCCAGCATGAGTTTACACAAATAGACCAAAATTCATGGTGTATAGCCTGATTGCAAAGCTGTGCAATTTGCTCTTGTGTGGCATCTTGCTTTAACAAAGTGTGATCTATCATTTGAGCAATATTTATTTTCATTAGAACTCCTTGAATACGGTGGAATCGTTTGTATCATATCAAAAGCACGATTGTTAGGCAATACAAAGGATAATGATCAAAATAAATGACAAAAGTATGTTGTCCATCGTCGTATTTTAATTAATGTACATTCTATTTTTTTCTTCGTGAGGTGAGAATAAAAACTATAAAAAATCTATGAAGTAAAAGACTTTTTTCTTCTTTTATTCTATACTAGTATATGAAGTACGCTATGTTATTTTTACAATTCAAGGAGATATATTTAGTATGAAAAAAACGCTTTTGCTTATAATTTTAGTTGCAGCACTCAGTAGCTGTGGTGGCTCAAACGCAAAAAATATAAAACGCATTCAGGCACTTGAAGAAGGTGTTCAAAATCCAACTACAATTGATGAGTTAAAAACAGCAATTGCGAAGTATCAAAATCGTGTGGTGGATGTTATTGCCGCTCACATGCAAATTGGGCTTTGGTATAAGATGCTCGGCTCGCGTTATGTTGATAATCAGATGTATGGTGAGGCCTTAAAAGCGTATCAAGAGGCATTAAAAATCTATCCCTCAAATCAAAATCTTTTTTATTATGTTGGTGTGTGTGCAGGTTACATGGCAAAGGCCGCGTTGGATTACAATGCTGTCGGAGCTACGGGCGAAAAAGAAAATTACTTGCTTTTATCAGAGAGTGCGTATAAAAGAGCTCTCGAGCTTGAGCCTAGAATGGTTCGTTCGTTGTATGGGCTTGCGGTTTTGTATACATTTGAGCTAAATCAGCCCGCACAAGCAATTATGCACTTAGAAACCCTCTTGGATATTGATACAAAAAATTTTGACGCAATGATGGTTTTAGCCCGTGCCTATTATATGACGTATGATTTTGATCGAGCTGTTGTGTTATACGATAAAATTATACAACAATCAAGCTCACAACAACGTAAGGCTGAAGCTGAAGAAAACAAAAAAGTGGTGCTTAATGCAGCATTTCTACAATAATCAGCCGATAAAAAACACTGCAAAACGAAATCTACATTTTGATGCAAAGCGAGATATAAATCTTGATTTTGCTATTGCCTCTCTGTCATTTTTGAAAATACAAGAAAAAATTTCTTTGCAAAAGCAACTTGACAAACTAAGTGAGCTTAGAGTACTGTCAATAGATGACATTTCAGTTATGGTTGGACGAGCAATTCGTACTACGCTTTGGAAGCCTGAGGAGCTAGAAAGAAAAGTTGAGAAAGCACGCAAAATTATAACGGCGTATAATATTGGCTTTTGTCGTTATGATGATGATGAGATCTATCCTTTGTCTCTTCATTCTATGTATGATAAACCGTATATGCTTTTTTGGCGAGGTACTTTGGATTGTCTTTTTTTACCTCGTATTGCAATTGTTGGGACAAGACTTCCCTCCGTTGCTGGTAGTCAAGAAGCTTTTTGTCTTGCAAAGGATCTTGCTTCAACGGCGTGCATTATTTCAGGGCTTGCCTATGGAATCGATGCTGCAGCCCACAAAGGTGTATTAGCAGGCAAGGGGAAAACAGCTGCCGTGCTTGCAAGTGGTGTTGATACCTTAAGTCCTAGTGGTAACAGAGGATTAGCAGCTTCAATTATTCAAAGTGGTGGGTGCGTTATAAGCGAATATCTTCCTGGTGAGCAAGCGTATAAGTGGAGATTTATCCAGAGAAATGCTGTTATTTCGGCACTTTCTCAGCTGGTAGTTGTTGCTGAAGCTCCTGCAAACTCTGGGGCTTTAATTACGGCTGACTTTGCGTTAGAACAAAATCGAGAGCTTGTTTTTTTACGTTCTGCCTATGAAAGAGATTTGCTAAAAACAGAAACTGAAAAAAAAGTGAAAAATTGTATTCAATATTATGTCAATGATGGTGCATTGCTTGTTGATTGTGCCGATACTCTTATTAAAATATTGACTGAAATGCCAAGTGGTACAGAAAATGATTTTTTGCTAGAAAATAAATTTACTTCTTGAGGAATTGTATGGCACAAAAAAGTACAGAAAAAAAGAAACCCTTAAAAACACTTGTGGTTGTTGAATCCCCTGCCAAAGCTAAAACAATTGAAAAATATTTAGGTTCACGATACAAGGTTTTAGCGTCAATGGGGCATTTAATTGATTTGCCTAAGTCACGTCTTGCGGTGAATATTGAAAATAATTTTCAGCCTGAGTATATTACTGTTCGTGGTCGGGCAAAAATCCTTAAAGAACTACAAAAAGAGGCTAAAAACTCAAAAGAAGTTTTGCTTGCAAGTGACCCTGACCGTGAAGGGGAGGCGATTGCTTGGCATTTGCGAAATGTGTTTGCTCTTAAAACGAAGGCACCCATAAAGCGTATTGTTTTTAATGAGATAACTCCACAAGCGGTAACTGATGCTATAAAAAATCCCAGTGATATTGATGAATCAAAGGTTAATGCACAAAAAGCCCGCCGTGTTTTAGATAGACTTGTTGGTTATAATTTATCTCCGCTTTTATGGAAAAAGGTGAAGAATGGACTTTCTGCAGGCCGTGTGCAATCTGTTGCGTTGCGTTTAATTTGCGAGCGTGAAAAAGAAGTAGAAACATTCATCCCTGAAGAATACTGGTCTCTTGATGCTGATTTTAATAAGGGAAAAAATAATTTTACTACGGTTTTAGTGCAATATAATAAGGCTAAACCTGATTTGAAAAATGAGCAAGCGGTAAAAGATATTATCGAGGCAATTAAATCAGCTGAATGCAAGGTTGTTGAAATTAAAGACAGCGATAAAACGATTCGTCCTAAGGCACCTTTTACTACATCACAACTGCAGCAAACAGCGGCAAATCGTTTAGGTTTTACTTCAAAAAAGACTATGCAAGTTGCTCAGCAATTGTATGAAGGTGTTGCAATCGGCTCAACTCGTGTTGGTTTAATTACATACATGAGAACTGACTCGGTGCGTATTTCGCCTGTAGCAA
Organism: Treponemataceae bacterium; assembly: GCA_051651645.1. GTDB lineage: Bacteria > Spirochaetota > Spirochaetia > Treponematales > Treponemataceae > JBOFSR01. The sequence continues at coordinate 36,860 of JBOFSR010000020.1, forward strand.
TTGAAGAAGTTCGTCTGTTTATACAAGAGCACTTTCCAAAGGAATTACCACCTGAGCCAAATGAGTATGTAACAGGAAAAAAAGCACAAGATGCCCATGAGGCAATCCGTCCTACTTACGTTAAGTATACGCCTGATTATGTAAAAGATTATTTAAGTCGTGATCAGCACAGATTGTATTCAATTATTTGGGAGCGCTTTGTTTCAAGTCAAATGGAAAATGCAAAAAGCCGTACTTCAACGGTTGATATTGAGGCTGCAGATGCAATTTTTCGTATCTCTGCGACAAAGCTTATTGAAAAAGGCTTTAATCGTGTAATAAAAACGCTCTCTTCACGCGAAGAAAAATCAACCACTCTTCCATCCCTTACGGTCGGAGAGATTTTAGTGCCAATAAAATTTCAGCCTGAGCAGCATTTCACGCAAGGCCCTGCACGCTTTACTGACGCTTCAATTGTAAAAATGCTTGAAGAAAAGGGGATTGGTCGTCCTTCAACATACGCTCCAACAATCTCTGTTCTTTTAGATAGATATTATGTTACCAGAAGCAATAAGCAGCTTGTGCCAACTCAGCTAGGAAAGATTATCAGCGATATTTTGGTTGAAACATTTCCTGATTTGATAAATGTGAATTTTACGGCTGAAATTGAAAACCAGCTTGACCTTGTTGAAGAAAATAAGGTTGACTGGACAAAGATTTTAGGTGAGTTTTTCTTACCATTTAAAACGCATGTTGATGAATTGATGACAACTCTTGAAAGCGTAAAAGGGCGAATGGATGAGCCAACGGACGTTATTTGCGATTTATGTGGCCGCCCAATGGTTAAAAAACTGGGACGTTTTGGCTTTTTTCTTGCCTGTACAGGTTTTCCTGAGTGTTATAATGCACGCTCTGTGCCGATTTGTGATTGCCCTCGTCCAAACTGCGATGGTGAAATTATAGCACGTAAATCAAAAGGTCGGGGTAAAGAGTTTTATGGGTGTACTAATTACCCTGAGTGCGATTTTATCAGTCATTTTAAGCCAACAAATATTAAATGTCCAAAATGTGAGCAACCGTTAGTTGAAAAATATGACAAAAAGCACGGCTCTTTCAAATCGTGTATCAATCCTGAGTGTGATTACTTACATACACAAGAAGAAGCTGATTTACCAACTATGGAGGATTAGTGGAAAACGCTTTTGTGGTAAAAGAAAAATTAGATGAATTTATTGTATATTTGGCAAATGTAAAAAACTTTTCCGTTCATACAATTCGTTCTTATAAAAATGATTTTACGCTTTTTTGCACGCTCTGTGATGGTCGCTTTGCAAGTGCCGTAATTACTGAAATTACACTTTTTGACTTGCACTCCTGTGTTGCAGAGCTTTCTCAAAAAAAATATGCGGTAACAAGTATTAATCGCTTTATTGCAAGTGTTCATTCCTTTTTTTCATACTGTCATCGGCTTTCGTATATTAAAACAAATCCCATAGCGGAGTTAAAATCTCTTAAAATCCCCAAAAAGATTCCACGTTTTTTGTTTTCAAAGGAAAGTGATGAATTATGCAGTCAACCGCAAAAAAACTCACTTTTGTGGCAGGGGCGTGATAGTGCGTTATTTCATTTTATGTATTCAACGGGCTGTCGTGTTTCAGAGATTGCCTCCCTTACCTTAAAGGATTTGTCAGCGGATTTACAGACGGCAATCGTTATGGGAAAGGGTAAAAAAGAGCGTAATGTTTTTATTGCAGATGAGGCATGTAACGCTTTGAAGCAGTATTTGCTTGAGCGAAAGCATTATATTGACGCAGAGAAAAATCATGATTTTGTATTTATTAATCAAAAAGGCCAGCCTCTATCTAGTCGTGGCATTCATTATATTTTAGCACGATATTCTGGTGTAGAGGGGACTAATAGACCTGTTTCTCCGCATGCACTTCGCCATACCTTTGCAACAACATTGCTGTCGAATGGCGCAGATATTCGCATTGTGCAAGAAATGCTCGGTCATGCAAATATATCGACAACACAACGATATACACATATTACAACCGCTCAACTAATAGAGACATATAATAAAACTCATCCTCATGGGAGAGGCTAACGGAATATTTTATTTGCCACCCGTGAACTGTTTTTGACTGATATTTTCAAAAGCTATCTTAGTGTGTGCATAGACTTTTTGCTTATTTTAGTGTAAACTAGTAATCAATTGTACCAAATAAAGGAAATATTATGGCTAGAGAGAAAATACGCAGCACAACAGTTGTTGCCGTTCGAAAAGATGGACAAGTTGCGATGGCTGGGGACGGGCAGGTAACTTTGGGGAATACGATAATGAAAGGTAATGCTCGCAAGGTGAGAAAAATGTATGACAACAAGGTTTTAACAGGCTTTGCTGGGGCAACCGCGGATGCTTTTAATCTTTTTGATAAATTTGAGCTAAAAATTAAGGAGTTTAACGGGGACTTAACACGAGCTGCCGTTGAGCTTGCAAAGCAGTGGCGAACCGATAAAATGCTTCGTAATCTTGAGGCCTTATTGCTTGTTGCTGACAAAGATAAAACCCTTTTAATTTCTGGGAATGGCGATGTTATTGAGCCAGAAAGTGATGTGCTTGCGATTGGATCTGGCGGTAATTATGCGTATGCTGCGGCTCTTGCGTACTTGGATACCTCGAGTTATACGGCAAAAGAAATCGCTGAAAAATCCCTAAAAATAGCAGGTGATATTTGTATTTATACAAATGGCCATATTACAGTTGAGGTATTGTAATGTCAAATATTGATTTTTTAAAAGAAAAACTTGAAACACTTACGCCAAAAGAAATTGTTAAAAAACTTGATTCTTATATTATTGGTCAGCATAAGGCAAAAAAAGCTGTTGCGATTGCTTTACGAAATCGAACACGCCGTCTTCGCCTTCCAGAAGATATTCGCGAAGAAATTGCTCCAAAAAATATTTTAATGATCGGCCCTACTGGCGTTGGAAAAACAGAAATTGCTCGTCGGTTAGCAAAGCTTTGTGCTGCCCCTTTTTTGAAGGTTGAAGCAACAAAGTATACAGAAGTTGGCTATGTTGGGCGCGATGTTGAATCGATGATACGGGACTTAATGTCTGTCGGCTATAATATGGTTAAAGCTGAGATGCAGGATTTTATGAAAGCTAGTGCTGAAAGCCATGTTGAGGACATTTTGCTTGACTTATTGCTCCCTGGTAGCGGCAAGAAAACGGATCAAAAATCAGCAGAGATGCCCTTGCAAATTGAGAGTAACTCTACCGCCGTAAATCCTCTTGATAAAAAAACTGATCAGCCGAACACTGAGGATAAGAGTTCTACGCGTGAGAAGTTTCGAGTAATGTTGCGTGATGGTAAACTTGAGGATCGTGAAGTTGAGGTGCAAGTACAAAAACGCAATAACATGCCCACAATGGAAATCTTTGCAGGTGGGAATCTTGAGGATCTTGAATCAAGTATGGCAAACCTGACAAATATGCTTTCAGGCTCTCGGAATCGCAAAAAAACGGTTACTGTGCGAGAAGCGCGTGAAATAATTTTGCAAGAACAGCTTGACAAAATGATTGATCCAGATAAGGTGAGTGATGAGGCAAAGCATCGTGTTGAGCAGATGGGAATTGTTTTTATTGACGAGATTGATAAAATTGCCGTGCGTGGTCAAGGTAGTGGAAATGATGTTTCTCGTGAGGGCGTTCAGCGTGATATTTTGCCTATTGTTGAAGGATCAACCGTGAATACAAAGCACGGTGTTGTTGATACAAGTCATATTTTATTTATTGCAGCAGGGGCATTTAGCCTTTCTAAGCCAAGTGATTTGATTCCTGAGTTACAGGGGCGTTTTCCTCTTCGTGTTGAGCTTGAATCTCTTCATGCACAAGATTTTAAGCGGATTTTGCTTGAACCCAAAAATGCACTTACTCGCCAGTATATTG
>JBOFSR010000021.1:0-6419 GCA_051651645.1 Treponemataceae bacterium
AGAAGTGGAGCTTTCATACATGTACGTAGACAATGCTGCAATGCAATTAGTTCGTAATCCACGCCAGTTTGACGTTATAGTTACAAGCAATATGTTTGGCGATATTCTCTCGGATGAGGCAAGTCAAATTACAGGCTCAATTGGCATGCTCGCATCAGCATCCCTCGGTGATGGTACAGGGACTGCCTTATATGAGCCTATCCACGGATCAGCTCCTGATATAGCAGGAAAAGACATAGCAAATCCCCTTGCAACAATACTTTCGTGTGCAATGATGCTTCGCTACTCCTTTACGCTTGAAAAAGAAGCACAAATGATTGAAAAAGCCATCGAAAAAGTGCTTGATGATGGTTGGCGCACTGCCGATATTGCAGGTAGTGATTTGCCTCAATTACAAAAAGAGGGAAAAATCGTTGGAACAAAAAAAATGGGAGAGCTTGTTATTGCGGCACTGTAGCAGAACGTTCTAAGTTCAAAAGGAATTGCTTGCATTCATTTCCATAGGCAAATCCACCAAGTGAACCGTTTGCCAAAATAACACGATGACAGGGGAAAAAAATCAACAAAGGATTTTTATTCAGAGCATTTGCAACAGCACGAAAGGCAGTTGGCTTCCCTATTTTTTGAGAAAGCTGTTTATAAGAAAGAGTGCTGCCATACGGAACCGTTTGCAATGCTTTCCAAACACTTTTTTGAAAGGCCGTTGCATCTAAGGCGTCAAAATTAACAAGAATGTCAAAGGTTTTTCTTTGGCATGAAAAATATTCACTGAGCTGAGCAATAATTATTTGTGCCGTAGGTGAATTGACTGTATACGACGTTTCTTTTATCATACAAGGAGCTGTTTGTATTTTACAGTGAGTGAGAAAATTATTTTCATTAATTTGTATTTCGACAATTCCAATTGGTGAAGAAAAAAAATACTTCATAGCCAATTGTATTAAAAATAGTTTTATTTTGCAATTATTATATCTTTGGGAGGGAATCTTTATGAAACGGATTTTTAGCCGTTATCTTATGATTTTGGTAAGTATGACAAGCTTTTTGCATGCTTTTAAGTACAATCCACCTGCAGGTGGCGATTTTTTTTATGCACTGACAACACCGAGTTTACTAGCAGACGGCTTTTCTGTAACAGGTGGGGCAATTCAAAATTTAACACCGAGTGCAATTCTCGCAAATCCTGCCGTAACTGCAGGAGAGCAACGCGTTGTTGTTGATTTTTCCTACACGGCAATTCCAACCTTTGGATGCGAGTCATCCTATGGACAAGCAATTAGTTTAGGCATGATTATTCCTACAAAACGAGGGGTTTTTACCGCCGACATGGCAGGAGTTTTTAGTGACTTTAACGCAATAAACACGGGAAATAACTTTGTCATCCGTGGTGGTTTTGCAAATGATATTTTTGAAAAGCTTTATGTTGGGGCAAACATTGATTTTGGTATGGGAACAAATAATTTAAAGCAGTTTGACTGGACTCTTAATGCAAATATTGGAATGATGTATAATGTTGGCACTCTTGGATTTATGAAAGATTTCCGCTGGGGTGTTTCACTTACAGGCATGGGAAAACCTTTTATTCGATCAGGAAAAGGTATCTTTGGCTACCATGAAAAACTCTCCTACCCTGCACTATTTACCTTACGAACAGGACTTGCAGGAACTCTGTTAGATATAAAAAACTTCAAGATGGGAGCCTCCTTTGATCTTGCATTTCCAACCTTTCAAAATCTCATTGTTGATGTGGGATTGGGCTTTGTTATCTGCGATATCGTTACGATTAAATCCTCATGGAATGCAAATGTACGTGAGCTGATGGAAGGCTATAAAAATATTTATCCGTCAGTTGGGGTAAGTGCAAAATTCATGATTGACACCAGTAAGGCAAGTTTTTTAGCAAAGCAAGGGTGGCAACAAAGTGAGATTGTACCAAAAATTACATACAAAAGTTTTGATGATGGCGTAACCGCATTTTCTGGTGGAGCAACCGTGTACTTTGGCTTACGTGATAATCAAGCACCAGAAATCATTCTATGGGAGGAATAATGAAAAAGTTATTGATAGTACTTACGTTAATCATTATAAGCGTCCATCTTTTTGCACAACAGAACGATGACCTAAATCAAAAAACAGTATATATTTCGCCAAATCATGATGGCGTTCAAGATAGTTTAGTCATCCCTTTAAAAATTAGAGACAAGCGATTTATTGAAGAATGGAGCTTGGTAATCACTGATGAAAGAGGCACTATTGTTCGAACGATTTCGAATAAAGAGAAGCGACCAGATAGAATGACTTTTAAAGTCTTTTTTCAACAATTATTTAAGAAAAAAACAGGCGTTGATATTCCGCAAACAATCATATGGAATGGACTAAATGATGCAAGTAAGCTTGTGCCAGACGGAGTATATTATTATCATGTTAGCGCAAGTGATGACAACGGCAATGTTAGTAAAACTCAGCCATTGCGTGTTATTGTAGATACGGTAGCACCGACAATCAATTTGCAGCGGTTTATGAATCAAAGTGCTTCAATTTTTAGTCCCGATGGCGATGGCAATAAAGACACGCTGCTGATTACACAAAATGGTAGCGTTGAGCATCTGTGGAGTGGTAAAATTATTAATGCCAAAGGAGATAAAATTCGTTCAATTGAATGGAATAATCAATCTCCTACATCTTTTAGCTGGGGTGGTAAGGATGACAAAGGCATTTTAGTTCCCGATGACGTTTATTCTTATGAGGTTTCATGCTCTGATCTTGCAGGGAATTTTAGAAGTGCATCAGTAACAAATATTGTTGTAGATACTATGCAACCTGTAATTAATATTTCTATTAGCACAAACGCTTTCTCTCCAAATGACAACGGAATAAAAGATACTCTTGCTTTAACGCCAATGCTTAGCACCACATCAGGGTTAACCGATTGGACAGTTAAAATCATTGATGCAAAGAAAAATGTTTTTAGAACATATACAGGAACCAATACCGTTCCGCAAATAATTAATTTTGACGGAAACGATGCCAATGGCTCTCGTATTCCTGAAGGAATGTATCAAGCGGATTTTGCTGCCCTGTATCAAAATGGATATAATCCACAAATAAACTCACCCGCATTTGAGCTTAATGTAACACCGCCTCAAATTACACTTTCAGCGAAGGATCATATTTTTTCACCAGATGGAGATACGGTAAAAGATACCATTACCTTCCAACAAACAACAAATTCAAGTGCAAACTGGAAAGGTGAAATTCATAACAGTGAAGGCAAAATAATTAGAACCTATGCCTTTGGCTCAAACCTACCCAAAACTATTGAGTGGGACGGGCTTACTAATGAAAAAACACTTGCCCCTGATGGAATGTACAACTATGTTGTTAGTGCCAGTGACACAGCGGGAAATACAAGCATTGCAAAAACAAATACCTTTGAGTTAAATACAGGAACAACAGAAGTTATTCTCACGTCAAATAGAGTAGCCTTCTCGCCTATCGCACAAAATAACAAGATTGTTTTCACGCCACTTATTAAAACAAAAAGCAAAATTGTTAATTATAAGCTTTCTATTACTGACAGCAAAAACAAAGTTATCTATTCTATAGAAGAAAATGCACCACTGCCAGAAAAATTTGAATGGATGGGAACTGATTCAAACAATACTACCGTAGGTGATGGAAATTATACTGCAATAATTGAAACTATTTCAGATAATGGAGTGAAGGCAAAGTCTACTACACCTGAATTTAGCATTGATACAACAGTTCCAAGCGTTGTTGCATCAGTTGCTTACAATGCATTCTCTCCTAATGGTGATGGCAAAAAAGAAGTACTACCCTTTAGCATTAAAACAACAAAATCATCTTTGTGGATTGCAGAATTGATTACTGCAAACACAGTTGTTCGTCGCTTTGAATGGAATGGAAGTGCAAAATCCTTTGATTGGGATGGAAAAGATGCAATTGGCAATCTTGCTCCTGAAGGAAAGTATACCTTTACCATCAAAACTGAAGACAAAGTTGGCAACAAGGCTGAGGCAAAAATTGAAAACCTTACACTCGATGCACGCACTCCAAAAGTCTATATTACTCTTTCACAGCCAGTTATTGCTCCTGTTGCAAACGGTAAACAAAGCGTACAAACTATTGGTTTTATATCAAACATTACAGAGAACGTTGAAAAATGGACGGTTAATGTAAAAAAACTTGCTACAAACGAAATAATTAAAACATGGACTAATCAACAATCAACAACACTTCCAAGAGAATTACTGTGGGATAGCAAAAATGACTCTGGCAGTATTATACAAGGACAATTTTATGTTGAACTTGCACTGACGTATGAAAAAGGTGATGATGTTCTTGTGCACTCATCAAGTTTTATTAGTTGGGCAAGTCCACCAGAGTTACAAGTTGCAACAAATCCTACCTATTTTAGCCCTGATAATGATGGCATAGATGATGATTTATTTATTACCCTGCAAGCAAAAAGCTTACTTTCTTTTACAAAATGGAGCTTTGAAATCTTTGATCCTCAAAATGGCTCAAGCTTTTGGCAAACCAATGGATTAAACTCAATTACAGAAAAACTTGTTTGGGATGGAAAGTCAAATAAAGGGGAGCTCGTACAGTCAGCAACGGATTATCCGTATGTTTTTACCGTAACCGATGAAATGGGAATGACATCAAAACTTGAAGGCTTTATACCTGTTGATGTGCTTGTCCTGCGAATTGGCAATATTCTAAAGATACAAGTTCCCTCAATTGTTTTTGCTGATAGCCGTGATGACTTTGCAGGCCTTGATCGCACTGTTATTGAGAAAAACAATTTTGTTTTACGGCGAATTGCTATAAGCTTAAATAAGTTTAGGGATTATAAGGTAACAATTGAAGGCCATGCTAACAAAGTTGAAAGAACGGCAACAGAAGCGGCTTTTAATGTAACTCTTTCAGACAGAAGAGCAAAGGCAATTCGTGAACGACTGATTAAACTTGGAGTTGATGGAAATCGCCTTAGCACAATAGGAAAAGGTGATGCAGAACCCTTTGTTCCCTTTGAAGACAGACCAAACTGGTGGAAAAACCGCCGCGTTGAGTTTATCTTAATTAAGTAGGTTATATCCACTGACTTGACCTAATTTCAATGAAATATCTCAATGAGATAGTTCAAGTAGATACCTCAAGTATAACAAGGAGGCTAGATATATTTCTAGTCTCCTTTTTCTTTGGGCGTTACGGTTTTACAAACCGTCGGGCTTTCCGTTTGTATTGTTTTGAAAATACTACATTTTCAAATTTATACCACTGCAATCCCTAACGCACACGAGATACACCTCTGGCGGAGTACTAGCACCTCTAGTGATGTGCTTATAGTAGTATAAGAAGTATATAAAACCGTAAAAAATTAGTTATCATAATCAGACTGCTATTAATCATAAGTCTTTAATACATAAAGATTTATGATTATGCATTAAATTGAATATTATATTACAAAAATATTCAATTTAATGCAATATACTTGTCGTAATAGTTTACAGTTTTGTTGATATAATAATCTCCTCATAAATAAGTAAAAATACTAGACATTTATCAGCATCAAAAATTTCCCTTAAAGTATTTTCTACTTATCTATTACTTGAAATTTATAATAAGTATTGTTCTCAGTAAAGAAATGGTATTACAAAGCATCTTGGCAGGTGATATCTTTTTCTTTAAAATTATCGATTTTTTTGATGATGCCCTGCTATCGAAAAGTGGCTCAGAAATGTATACGGAACTTAAAAAATTTGGACTAAAGGGTTTTGAAGATATACAGCAAGATATTATAAAGCTCAATAGTAATTATTATTAATCTTTCTCTATACAGTCCAAAAAAAGTAGCCCGCGATTATTACCTTTAAAGTACTCTACAGTTTTTACTGCAATTTCACCATACCATCTTCTCTCTTCCATCATTTATAGCTAAAAGTATAAATACGGTACTAAGTTACTTTAAAGAATTAGATAATTTTTAAACTGAAAGAAGCGGTTTAATACAAAAAAAAGAACAGTAGGTTTCAAAAGTTTTAGATTCCATAATTTTGTCGTATAAAGTTTTTTCACAAAAATCTACCATAAAAAAGGAACGGCACTGAGTACCACTGTTTGGCTAGGAGTTTGCTTATAAAAATATTCTTGCCCATCGGCATAACAAAAAATTATATGAAAATTCTACCGTAGTGTTGTCTGAAAGCAAACAAACATAATTTTCATAGTAATCATCAAGTTTTTTTTTATCCGCCAAGTGATATATTAGATCAAAAAGGGCTTGTGATAAATTACTCTTACCACTTCCATTGTTACCATAAATAAGACCATTTTTTATAGTATCATTTTTTATTGCGTAAGAATTAAATTCATAATTACTTACTTGTGTAAGA
>JBOFSR010000022.1:0-12853 GCA_051651645.1 Treponemataceae bacterium
AATCATTGAAAAATACATGATTGGTAAAATAATAAAAAAAAGTAAAATTGGAATTCCCCAAATTTTATCAGTTGGCAAAAAAGCGGTAAATGATTGCGAAAAGGCTGTAAAAAAAAGGGCAGTTAAAATGGCGGTAACAGGAACATTTCTAATTCGCCCTACAAGAGTTTTAATTTTTTCAGGTGCAGTGTCAAAAATTGATGCAAGACTTAAATGACGTTCATCACGCCACGTTATAATTCCTGCAACGCAAGCGAATAAAAAAACCAAATTAAATTGAATCGCATCAGCACTATAAATTTGAAACTTGAGACCCTCTTGCAAAATCTTAATTGCAAGAGGTAATACGGCCAAAAAAAGAACAAGAGAAACTGCAAAAATATTTTGAAATCTTCGCATTACCTTTTTCCAGCCCGATACTCATCTAATAGTTTCATTATTTGATTGTATAAAGCACCATCAATAGGTGTATTAGGCATTTTTGCCATTGTCTCTACATCGTTTCGAAAATTAGCTCGAAAAGCCTCTGTTTCTGCATCCGTCAACTTAACTAAAATCCCACCATCTGCAGCAATTTTATCTAAATATTCTCTATCTGCTTTTTGCTGATTAATTGCAAGTTGAGCTTCAACCTTCTTAATTGCATTATTAATTGCCATTTGGTCATTTGCAGAAATCTTCTTCCATGCACTGTTAGAAACAAGCCAACCAGACATAATAGGGCAAAGAGGTGCGTCAATTGCATACGGAAGCGTTTTGTACCATTGATAAGCATGAGCCATCATAGGAACAGTATACACGGTTTTTACGCCTGTCGCACTTTTCATGCTTTGTATTAACTTATCAGCAGCAACTTCTTCAACAGTATACCCTGCCGATTTAAAAGAATTACTTAAAAGACTACTACCAAATCCCCCTGCATCCATCTTAAGAGCCTTTAATTTTGCAGGCGTTCTAATTTCTTCTTTTGAATAAAATGTTGCCCATCCAATATTTAACCAACCTAGAAGCATATAACCTTGTGCTTCAATTTCATCTTTAATTTGAGAAGAAATTTTTCCCAGCACATAATCTAACTCTTCTTGACTTTTAAAAGTATACGGAAGAGAAAGAGTTAGAACACCAGATTTTGGAGCAAGCTCATACATTCCAAGGCCTGTAAAAATTGCCCCATCGAGCGGTGCTACTTGCCCTGGCCGAACAGTTCTCAATCGCTTAATAACACCAACTTCACCACCTTGAGCCATCATTGGAAGAAATGTTAAATGAATTCTTCCATTTGTATTCTTAAAAATATCCTCACTGAGCATCTCTTGAGCCTTTGCCCATGGAGAATTTGCTGGAGCCATAGAAGCAATTTTTAATCTAGTTTCTTGCGAAAAAAGTGAAAAAAAACTCACCAAAAACAAAGCTAAAAAAATTTGCTTTTTGAAATTACACATTAGTCCCCCCAATCAATGATAAAATCATCCTTATTTTCTTTTAACCACAAAGCTTTTTGTCGCAAAATAGTTGTTGCAAAGCGTGTTGAAGGATTATCATCTGGATTTATTGATAGTGCTTTAGCGATTGCTTCGTCAAAGCCTTTTGAGTCATTTTCTGGTATAGAAAATGCTGTTGCATAAGTTAGATACGGGCCGATTGTTTTACCACCTGAAACTCGCAATGCTTGTTGATGAGCATACAGTGATTTTTCCTTATCGCCACCAAGTTCCTGTGGAGCAGAAGCAAAAAAGGAAGTCAAAATATCCCAAATTGCCCCATCATTATAATCAGGATCAAGCTCAGCAGCTTTTTCAAGCAACAAAGCTGCATTTTTCACCGTTGTAATCATTTCTGCGTCAAGAGGATTAAGGGAAAAAGCCCCTAGCCATGAAGCTCCAAGCCAGTAAAGGGAGTCAACATCATTTTTTTTCAAAATTGACAATAATTCTACAAAAGAATTTTCGTCCCCATTCATTACTATAGAAGAAAAATCTTTATATCGCAAATCTAGGGCAGAAAGGATTAAATTACGACCACGCAAATAATGCATTCTGGCTCGCTCAATTTCTTTATGTTTTAATGAAAACTGTGAAACACCCAACATTTCTGCGTTATGCTGAATAAAGGCATTTGCATACATTACATACAAAGATCCTGTCATAATTGCAAGTCCTTGATGCTTAGGATTTTGCGATTGCATTATTTCATACATTTTAAGTGCAACGGGAAAAAAATCACCCATTAACACAGTATCGCTCTCCCCTGCCAAGACAATCATAGGATCATTTTTTGTTGTTTTTTGTTTAACAATACCCTTCTGATTCGCACCAGATAACGATGTTGAAATAGAATTTGCCACCGATGCACATGAAACTATACTAAATAGTGCCACAAAAAGAAAAATATTTTTTATAATTGATTTAAAAAACAAACACATAATTAGATTATAGTTAAGTAATATCCTTTTGTCAACAAACCAATAAGATAAACAACAGTTACAGCACTTTCGTTAGTTTTAATTCGATATTGCAGAAAGAGCAATATTCATAGTAATTTGCTGATTGCCCCTCATGATTGTAACACGAATAACATCGCCAGGTTTTTTGCTTTCAAGAGCCGAATAATAATCAGCATAAGAAGAAATTGAAATATCGTTAATCGCTGTAATAATATCGCCACCAATATAAATAATCTGGCTATTCCTACTTGAACCGTAGCGAACGGCCTCTGTTCCACCTCGTAGCCCAGCTTTTTCTGCATTTCCATTTTTAATAGTTTCAGAAACAAGCAAGCCCTGCCGTGTTGAAATCTTTGCATAATTTGCAATAGAGGCAGTCATTTGAACAAATGTTGCATCAATAACACCGCGTTTAACCGTACCAAATTGAATCAACTCTGAAACAACTCTACGTGCGGTATCAACAGGCACCGCAAAACCAATTCCTGCCGAAGTTCCTGTGCGTGAATAAATCATTGTATTAATGCCTATCATTTTTCCTTTACTATCAAAAAGAGGCCCCCCAGAATTTCCAGGATTAATGGCAGCATCGATTTGAATCATATCTCGAATAATTGTATTTCGTGAAGTTTGAATTGGACGGCCTAAGCTTGAAACAACGCCCGTTGTAAGCGTTCGCTCAAAACCGAACGGATTTCCTATTGCGATCACTTTTTGCCCTACTTTCAAATTCGTAGAGTCCCCAAAAACAATCGTTTTTAACTCTGTATTTCGCGGAGGATCAAATTTTAGCACCGCAATATCACTTGCAGTATCTGTTCCAATGAGTTTTGCCTCGTATTGAGAGCCATCTGCAAGAGTAATAAAAATTTTATTCGCCTTATCAACAACATGCGTATTGGTAACAACATAGCCGCGGGTATCAATAATCGATCCAGAGCCTGAACCGCCTTCTTGTGCAATTGGCTCCAAAAACCAGTTAATTGCCATGACTTCTGTAGTTATATTAACTACAGCTTCTTGGTTCTGCTCATACACAGAAATATTTTGCATTTCATCTTGCGTATATTCTGACGAATTATTTTGTGCAAAGGATGATTGAGTGTTTTGCTGATTAACTTTTAAATCAAGTATTTGTTCTTGCGTCGCATTTTGTGTACGATTATTGAATGAAAAAAAATTCAATTTGTACAATGCCCCAGTAAAAATTGCAAGACAAATTACTGACGTAATAATAGAAGAGAATACAACCTGACTTTTACTATATAATCTCATGCCCTCTACTATAGTAAAAAATTATCTTATTTTCAAGCAAAAACAGAACTAAAATATAATTTTTTTTGCAAAATTTTGTTTTACAGAACTTTCCCCTGCAAAAACATTCAGTACCCTAGTTATTTTAAACTCGTTTCATACCCCGTATGACGACTTTTGTTTCAAGATTTATTCTTTTAGATTCTATTATTTTTTGCAATGCCTTATTATGTGTGTAATCATCAAGACTGTTATTATTTAAGAATTCAGTTGTAAGATGCGGAAACTTAATGTAACAAATAGATACAGCCCAAGCTATTGCCATTTTCACATAATAGAATTCACTTTTTATATTATTAAGAATATCAAAAACCTGCGGGATATAATGTTCATCAATATAAAAACTAATAAGCATTACTATCGAAAATCTTATTTCAAATTCATTTTCAGAGGAATAATAGGGTTTTAGAAATTCCCAAACCCGCTGTTTATGCTTATTTGTTAATTTCAGACCAACGCAAAAACTATCGCATACCGACCAATTATCAATCTTTGGGATAAATTTTTCTACGTACCTGAGTATTTCTTCAATTTCAGCCTTTGCATATCCAATGACCAAGCCCTGCAGCATAATCTCTTCAAAATAGTCATCAGTGGCATTTTCTAGATAGTTACGCCAATCTTTTGTAGCAATTCGCTTCGCTATTTTCCTCAAAGTTGGCAAACGAACACCAACGATATTCTTTGTATTGGGTAAGAGTTTTGATAAAAATATTTTATATTTTTCTTCTGCTAATTCAAATAATTGCTCCCTAACTTTTTTCTCCACAAAAACTATTCCCTTCTTTCTTATACTTATCTATAAAATATAGCTCATTTTAATAAAAAAGTAAGCCTTTTTGTGTGACGGGTTTTAGAAAGAAAAGAGTTACGGGGATAATTTAGTTTAAGGGGAGAGATCGCTCATGGTGGTAACAAGACTTTTGCTAAAAGCATCTTCGTTTTGTTGCATGTATTTGCAGTAATCAGCGTAGTTGTCAGCTGTTTGTGGAATCGGAAACGCCCAGAATACAACCTCTCCCCCAAAGCCATTTAATGTACCAAGTCTACGCAGGAGATCTCTATCATCTCTATCATCTCTATCATCTCTATCATGCGGGCAAATAAATCCCCCTAAAGGTGCTTGCCTCACATACATATACGAAATAATTTGATTCATATCGTTTCTATCAATGCTTTGCGCATCTTTGCCTGATAGGCGTTTATACTTTGCGTCTAAAACAACCGTATCGTGGTAAAAATCGGGATAGCGTGGGCACTTATTATTTTTAAACAAATAAATTTTATTTTCGCCTGTTTTATTTTGAGGATGAATAAAATGATGCCCTCTTAAAAGGGTGTTGAGGTATTCTTCCCAAAGCCACGCGCCATCAAAGAGAACGCCATACACTTTGTCATTGGAGTTGCCGTATTTAATTCCTTCAAAACGGAGAATTTGTTTGCAAATTCGCTGCAAGTCTCGATACTCATAAAAAAAAGGATGTGCCACGACTTTGCTATTTTTATTAAGCACGCTTTGTCGCTTATTTTTATCATAGGTAGGGGTTGCCAGTATAATTTGAGTCACGCTATTTTGCGTTTCACTGTCATTGCTCAGAATCGTGCGGGCAACGGAATGCTGTTTAATATGCTCAATGGTGTGGCGAATAAGTTGGGTAATGCTATTATCATAGCTATGTTCACGGGTTCGGTAGGCAATACGTCCAGCAAAGGGAATATTGGTGCGAATATGGCGATTCACCTCAATAACACCTTTGACATTTGCATTATTATACTCTTTGTGCTGATACTCTTTAAATAAACCTTGTCGTAATGCTTTTTTAAGATAATAAGGAAACAAATAGAGCAAAAAATCAAAGATATTTTGTTGACTGGAGCTATGCTTGAGGTCGAACATGTTAATCGAAAATACTTTTTGTAGCATGTAATGCAAAAAATAATCTTCCTCATCTTTTTTTGCAAAGCGAGAATGAATTTTGACTTCACACTCATTAACGCCCACAAAGCCCATAATATTTCCCGTCGTCAAAGTTTTATCCGCTAACGAAAAAATTCTGTCATTACCGATTTTATCACCGTGATAATCTAAACTATGGGGAAAAATAAGCAAAGACTCCCCATTATCCGCAAGGAGGTTTGCAATTTTTTTGTTTGCTATCTGTGTAAGAACTGGCAAATACTTCTCGTCTTCAATCGTCTTGCCAGAATTATTATCAGTGGTTACTATCATTCATCCTACTGTAAATTATATGCTTGTTGTAAGGTAGCAAGAAGTTCTTCTGCATTTGGAAGGCCTCGTAAATACTCAAAAAGAATGCCTTTGAGATGAAAATCCCACAGATTTGAAAAGTTACCCTTGTAATTTTTCAGTTTTAAAAAATATGCAGGGCCAATGTGATACGAGGAATTTAATCCCGGTACTTGTTCAATTGCTGCATTAAGGCAAGTCATCCGATTTTCAGCAGCATCTTTCCATGCATCAACTGGAAAATCCCACATAGCCACGCTATCAATTGCTCTGATTTCTTGCCATGCAAAACGTCTTCGCATAGCAAAATCCATACTTTCAACGCTGCGGTCAATGTCATTCATGGTTCCGATGATGTACACATTTTTAGGAATGTAAAACCACCCTTGCCCCAAGTCTGTATCAAAGATAGTACCCTCTGTTTGAATATTAGCGTATTGTGTTTTTACCTTTCCCGCTTCACCACGATAACCAGGGTCAACAGAGAAAAAAAGTTCCCCAAATATTTTTGAAATTTCGCCTCTGTTAATTTCATCAATAATGAAAATATATTTTTTTTTAGCTTTTTCTTTTGCCTTTTTACAGAATTCTTTAAATACACCGTTTTTAAGTTCAAACTCAATACCTGTTGTAGACTTAACAGGTCGCAAGCCTTCTACAAAATCAGTATAATCATAGGAGGGATGGAATTGCACAAAGTCAATCTGATCATTTAACTGCACTTTTTCTGCAGAATCTAAATCTTTTTTTTCTTTGCCAAGAATCATAGCTGCGGCAAGTTGCTTTGCCAAGTAAGTTTTTCCTGTTCCCGGTGCTCCCGTAAGAATTAAATTTTTGTTTTCTTCTAATAATGTGATGTATGATTCCATAGTATCCTCTGTACTTTTTTCTTTTTGTATCGTTGCATATAGGGATGATTCTTTATCTATCTCACCCATTTTTCCCCAAGCATATTTATGAGTAACCTCTTTAATTGTTGCCATTTGAGATCCCTTTTCTGTGTTCTCTGCAACTCCATAATTTGAAATTCCCTCTTTATTTTTTGGCGTACGCGTTTTTTTATCGTAGAAAATCCATTCCTGTACCTTTATAACATAACACCACTCTTCTAAATCCGTAGAGTCGTCAGTCGATGTGTACTCTACTTCTCCATAGGCAAGTAATTTGCTATTAAATTTCAAGAAACAAATATCTCCTACCCTTACATCATCAAAAACTCCTTTTTGCACTATATTTTCATGCATACAGTGGCATGTGTAATCAACACATCGCTGTAAGTTTTTTTCAGTATAGTTTTCACCAGGCTCTCCTGCACTTGCTATAAAAAATTTTCTATTCATGCGGTAAATATTGTTTTTATCACTTATAAGGATCTCTATTAATATGTTTACATATTATAGTAATAAAATAACAACCTCCCCCTTTTTTTAATATTTCTCATCCTACCACAATTTTTTATGACCTGTCAACGAAAAAAAAGAGCCAAGGAAAAACCCTCAGCTCTTTTGTATTTTTTTGAATTAATTTTTGCTTTGTTCAAATAGCCACCGACGAACACGATTTAATTTATATGCATAATCCAAATGAATACCTGTGTTCAGCAGCAACCCCGCTATAAGATTCATCCCACACAGGATTTTGACTGCTAAAATAAGTTTCATTATTTTACACTTATTTCTTTTTGTATCGTCGTATACAGGGTTGATTCTTTATCGATCTCACCCATTTTTCTCCAAGCATATTTATGACTAACCTCTTTAATTGTTGCCATTTGAGAGCCCTTTTCTGTGTTCTCTGCAACTCCATAGTTTGAAATTCCCTCTTTATTTTTTGGCGTAAGCGTTTTTTTATCGTAGAAAATCCATTCCTGTACCTTTATAACATAACACCACTCTTCTAAATCCGTAGAGTCGTCAGTCGATGTGCCTGTTACTTCTCCATAGGCAAGTAATTTGTTATTAAATTTCAAGAAACAAATATCTCCTCCCTTTACATCATCAAAAACTCCTTTTTGCACTGTATTTTCATGCATACAGTGGCATGTGTTATCAACACATCGCTGTAAGTTTTTTTCAACATAGTTTTTGCCAGGCTCTCCTGCACTTACTATAAAAAATTTTCTATTCATACGATAAATATTGTTTTTAGCACTTATGAGGATCTCTATTAAGATATTCGTGCATTATAGTAATAAAATAACAACTTCCCCCTTTTAAAATATTTCTCATTCTACCACAGTTTTTTTGATCCGTCAATGAAAAAAAAGAGCCAAAGAATAAAGCCACCTCAAATAATGTAGCATTTTACAAAGAAAATAAAAACATTATAAAAGCTGAGTACACAGCATAAATATGCTAAAACTCTTCATAAACCATCTTGTAGAATTTGGCGTTCAATGCTAAAATACACATCAAATTATGGATAGTATTTTAGGTTTCAACGAACAGTTTTTTTCACATCCAATTCGTGACCCTCTATGGAAACATATTTATCTGCATCCGTAAGTTTTTTTAGCTCAATAAAATCGCCAAGCGAAAGGTTTTCCGTATCAACAAAATCATCAATGGTAAGATTTTTCATAAGAGCGCTAATCTGCAACTTATCATCTTGAATTTGGTTTTTTAAATTTTGCTGATTGTCAAATTTTTCTAACAAAGCAAGCACACTATCAATTTCTTGATCGGTAGTTTCAACTTCAAATATACGAATTAAATCTTTTGCAATATCTTTTTTATTTGTGCTTGTTAGCTCTTCAAGCTTTTTAAGATGCTCATGATAGCCCCACACATCAAGCCATTTTTTTAGCCGATTATCTTTATCGTGATAATAATTTAGCACCGTTTCAATACAAAAGTTATTTTGCAACTCTTCAATCGTTCGTATTTGCTCGTCTCCACAATACAAAGGAAACTTAATATTTTTTGCCATGCATACACATCCTTATTCATTACATTATTTGCTAAAAACTCAATATATATTAGCAAAATTATAACCCTTTGTCAGGACAAAAAATGTCTTTTTTCATAACAAATTTAAAATATCCAATGAGTTTTTCTTGCTTTTCAATCCGTTGAATCTTTTATTTTCATTGATAAATTTTAAGAAAACAGAAAAAATCCATTTTGCTCTTGAGATTTTATACTTTGCATATTATACTACTCCCATGTATGAAAATTCTGAAAATTTAAATATACAAGCAATCGAATTAGCCTCAATTGGTGAATACAAAGAAGCTCTTGCGTGTTTAAAGTGTGCCCTTTCATACGATAAAACAAATTATCTTTTATGGTTCAATTTAGGAATAATGTATCGTGCTTCAGGTGACTTAGAATCGGCAAAGTCATCATTATTACAGGCACTCAATCTTTCCCAAAATGATGATGAACTTTTTGATTGTTTAGGACTTGTCCATTATTCACTACAAGATTATCCTGCAGCCTTCGATTTTTATATACGGGGACTTGAAGTTAAAAACACAAATCCCAATTTATGGAATAATTTGGGCGTCCTTTTATTTATTGAACAAGATTACAAGGCAGCCTGCGATGCTTTTGAGCAAGCAGTAACGATTTATCCTCATTTTTATGATGCCCTTTTTAATTTACGCGACACATACGAACAACTGGGAGACTCTAAAGCCGCAGAGATTTGCAATGAAACGCTAAAATCTCTTTCTCCTCCAAAAGATTCACTTTAATTTATTCTTACCATAAGGAAGGTACTGTGCATGCAAGAGAAACAACGCCTTGATAAATTTCTTGCCAACGCAGGATTTGGCACACGCAAAGACGTAAAAAAAATTATTCATCATGCCCAAGTGTTGATAAATAACATTGTTTGTAAAGATCCTTCAAAACATATAACAGAGAATGATATTGTTTTGGTGAACGGGGATGTAGTACAGCAAAAAACTCAGCTGTACCTTATGCTGAATAAGCCAAAAAAAGTGGTGAGTGCTACTCGAGATAAGATTCACCAAACAGTAATTGACATTCTACCCTCTGAGCTTATAAAAGGATTTAAAGATGGCCAGCTATTCCCTGTAGGCAGACTTGATATTGATACAGAAGGACTTTTACTTATAACAAGCGATGGCGAGCTTTGTCATAAACTAACTGCTCCAAAAAATAAAATTGATAAAACGTATTTTGTAACACTTGAAAAACCTTTATCGCAGCCAGAGCAGGACAAAGCCATACAAGATTTTGCACAAGGAATTCATATAACAGCAGATAGAGGCGACTGTGCCCATGATTGCCAGCCAGCACGTTTACACTTTAGCTCACCAACACAGGCAACCCTCACAATAACAGAGGGCAAATATCATCAAGTAAAACGAATGTTTTTTGCCATTAAAAACTACGTTGTTGAGCTAAAGCGCCTATCATTTGCAAACCTGCATCTTGATTCAACCTTAGAGCAAGGAGAAAGTCGCCTTTTAACAAGCAAAGAAATTGAACTGCTCAAAAATCCTTAAAATATGCTAAAAATAACAAAGGAACTCTTGCCCTAGAGCATACTCCATAATCTATACTTTTATTATAAACTAACGCAAGGACTATTTCATGACATTACAAGACTTTTTTACGAAACATAATCACGTGGCACTCGGCTTTTCTGGCGGAGTTGACTCATCATACCTATTATACGAGGGTATCAAAAACAAGGCTGTCATCAAGCCCTACTTTATCAAAACACAATTCCAGCCCACATTTGAATTACATGAGGCTCAAAGCTTTTGCAAGGCTATGAACATTGACCTAACTATCCTTGAATATGATATATTACAACATACAGATGTTACAGAAAATCCTGAAAACCGCTGCTATTTTTGCAAGCGACATCTTTTTAGCCTCATACAAAAACAGGCACAGGCAGACGGTTTTACCACCATAATCGATGGAACAAATGCTTCTGATGATGGCGATGATAGACCAGGAATGAAGGTGCTTAAAGAAATGAACGTTCTTTCTCCGCTCCAGCTTTGTGGTATCACAAAAGATGCAATTAGAGCGGCCTCAAAAAAAGTTAACCTTCCCACATGGAACAAGCCTGCATACGCCTGCCTTGCAACACGCATTCCCGCTCTCTGTGAAATCACCAAAGAAAATCTTGCCACCATCGAAAGTGCCGAAAACAAACTTTTTAAACTTGGTTTTAACGATTTTCGTATTCGATACTTTAATGGAGCTGCACGCATTCAAATGACTGAAAACCAATTTATTCAAGCATGTCAAAAAAGAAATGAGATATACGCAGTACTCAAACCTTTTTTTAATACAATCCTGCTAGACTTGCAATGCCGCTAGGAACTAAAATAAATCAAAAGGAAGATTATTAATGGATCAAAAAGAATTAAAACTCATTTTACAAAATGTTGCCGACAACAAACTCAGTGTAGAACAAGCCCTCCTTTCAATAAAAACTGAGCCATTCAAAAATCTTGACTTTGCAAAACTTGATACGCACCGAGCAATTAGACAAGGCATTGCCGAAGTCATCTATGGAGAGGGAAAAACGCCTCAGCAAATTACAACGATAACCAAAACTCTCTATGAACAAGGACAAAAAACCATCCTCATCACTCGTATGAGTACAGAGGCTTGCACCACTCTTTGCGAAAAACTACCGCAAATACTATTTAGCTATGATGAGCAATCACGTATTGGCATTGCAGGCACACTCCCCACACCTGACGGCAAAGGCTCAATCGTTATTGCAACAGGTGGCACCAGCGATATTCCCGTCGCAGAGGAAGCAGCCCTCACAGCTCAAGCATTCGGCAATACTGTCGTTCGCCTATACGATGTGGGAGTTGCAGGGCTTCATCGCCTACTTGCCCACTCAAGTGAAATTATGAGCGCAAAAGTCATCATTGCCATAGCAGGAATGGAAGGAGCTTTGGCAAGCGTCATAGGAGGAATTGCAGACTGCCCTGTTATTGCAGTACCAACAAGCATTGGTTATGGTGCATCCTTTGGTGGGCTTGCCGCCTTATTATCGATGCTTAACTCCTGCTCAAGCGGGGTGAGCGTCGTAAATATAGATAATGGATTTGGGGCAGCCTACCTTGCTAGTATGATAAATCACAGCTAAAAGAGCAAAAATAAGCTTTCACGAGTCAATTACAATTCAGTGCTTCTGATTGCAAAATCTATCATTTTTATGCTATAATTTTGTAATAGCAAATTTCAAACAAACCAAGGAGAAAAAATGCACCTTGCAATCAATTATCCTTCATGGATAAAGCCAGAAATCTTTCCAGGAATTTCCTTTTTAAGTATATTTCGCTGGTACGGCTTAATGTACATTTTTGCCTTTGGAACGGCATTTTTTGTATTCAAAAAACAAGTTGACGAGGGAGCTCTTGATACCCCTGAAAAAAAAGTAACCGAAGATGATATTATCAGCTTTTTTGGCTTTGCAATTATGTGGCTTTTAATTGGAGCACGGATTTTTTCTACATTAATTTACGAGACAAGCGGGATTTACCGTCAAAAGCCATGGCTAATTTTTTGGCCATTTGATGAAAGCGGAAGATTTACAGGACTTGCAGGAATGTCGTATCATGGCGGATTTGTTGGCTGCTTGCTTGGAATGATTTTTTGGACAGCCAAACGAAAACTTGCTGTTCTTAACTGGATTGATGCAATGGGCATTGCAATTCCCTTGGGCTACACCTTTGGACGACTGGGCAATTTTTTAAATGCCGAGCTTTTTGGAAGAATTACAACTAAACCGTGGGGAATGATTTTTCCCAATGCACAAAAATTTTCTGCTCGACTTGAGTGGGTACAAGAATTTGCTCAAAAAGCAGGCGTCAGCATTGCAGAAGATGCCGTTTTAGT
>JBOFSR010000023.1:0-1281 GCA_051651645.1 Treponemataceae bacterium
AAAGTTTGCTGTGCTTATTGTTCCTGTAATAATTGAGTTGTTTGTATTTTTGAAGACAATATTTTTTGTAACAATGGTGCCTGTGGTAGCAACACCGCCGTCAATTGTTAGAGTGTTCTCTGCTGCAGAAATATCTTTAGTAAAGGTGATTGATGAGCCTTTAAGGACAGCATTTTCGGTGACTGTAAGCTCTCCTTTAAAGATTTGAGCTTCTTCTGTTGTGATATTTCCTTTTATGCTAACAGGTGAGTCAATTGTAAGGCTTTTACACATTGCATTGGCTTTTAGTGTAAACTCACTTACATTATTGAGATGAATTTCATCTCCGCCTGTAATTGTTACATCCTCTTTGAATTCGTTAGCTCCTGTTAGCTTAATTGTTTGCGTTGTCGCAATAGTTGTCGTTTTTGAAACAATCAAAGAATCTGGTGAATCGATACTTGCAGTGTCACTAAAAATAAGATTTTCATAACTTGTTCCCCATGAATCAGCTATGTTAGTAATTGTATCAATGTATTCAATTGTTGAGTCTTCTTCATTAATCTTTTTCGCTTCAATTTTTTCCTTTCCTTTTATTTTTATTGTTCCTTTGTTGATTATACTTTCAGCTTTTAGATTAAATCCATTTGTTTCAAGGATTGCATTTTCTTCAACTGTTATTGTTCCAGAGTCATCAAAAAATATATCAACATCAGTATTTAATATAGGCGGATTAATCATTGAATCTGGGATAAGAATCTCGCTTCCTTTTCCAGGAAGACTTTTTGGCTCCCAGTTTAGTGCGTCTTGCCAGTCTGAAGAAGTTGATCCTTCCCATGTATATTTTTGACCGCCAAAGATCCAGTTGTCGTTACTTCCCCCATCAATACTGTTTGACGTGACTATTGGATTTGCGTTTTCATTTGTTGAGTTTGAAACAATAGCATAGCTAACATTTGCATTTGCTGGGTTTATTTTCCATCTACCGCCTCCAGTTAATATTTTTAATGTAATTCTTGTTCCCTCTGCTTGACCGTTTATGGTAAAAGTGCCAGTAATTGTTTGTGTTGTATTAACAAGAAAGGAGAGAGTTTTAGATGGTACGGTACAAGTAAAATTATTAAAATTTGTGCTTCCTGTAATAGTGCTAGTTGCATTCCCAATAAAAGAAACGGTTCCTGTTGATGTTAGATTGCCTGATGATGTTAAATTTTCACTGATTGTTGCACTCTCAATAGTTAATGTTTCCGTTCCTTCGTGTGTAAAGTTATCAGTGGTTATTGCTCCTGTAATAGTTGAGCT
>JBOFSR010000024.1:0-4101 GCA_051651645.1 Treponemataceae bacterium
GCTAATCGGGACTTGCTTTGTGTAGCATTCAGTATGCACAAGGGACTATTTACTGAAATACGGAGACGATGCTTGCGGTGCTGCTACCGTTTCCCGACAATCACCTCGCACCAATAAATCTGTAGACGCGTTAGGCACGCTTTTCAGGACGGGGGTTCAACTCCCCCCATCTCCAAAATTATTTGCTTCGTGCAAGGACAGATGTCCGAGTGGTCGATGGTGCAGCCTTGGAAAGGCTGTGTGCCGAAAGGTACCGGGGGTTCGAATCCCCCTCTTTCCGATACAATCAACAGAATTGCAAAGCGTATCAAAACATAAAAAAAGCCATCATGCAGATGGCTTTTTTGCTAATCATTATAGTCAATTATGGTAAGACAACGTTAAACCAAAACTCAAATTCATCAAATAAAGACATAAATTCTAACAACTTTTCACTATTAGTGACGGTTATATCTGTATTTACAGCATCTTGTAATGATATTTGTTTTAATAATATTTGATTAAAAGTATTTCTTTCCATAGAAACAGCTATTTCTGCCTGCTGATTGTGCGTATTTTCAAATTTTAACACTGAATTTTGCGTTGTGATAAAATACTTCTCACCGCCGATCGTTACATTGAGGGTAAATTCTTTATCCTTAACTTTATCGGGATTTAAACGAACGGCTAAATATTTTAAAAAATCAGAAATTGGCAGAGACTGGATCATATCGGGCGATGATGTTTGCGGGGTAGGCAAATTCTGCACTCCGTGGCGTAACTCCAAAGCTCCCGTTAAAAAGTACGCTCTCCACACGGCAGACTCCGATTGATAGCCCAATTGTTCCATTGCATCGGCACTTAAATTTCTTGCTTTTTGGTTTTTAGGATTAGAAAAAATGACATGATTTAATACTTCAACTACCCATCGGTAATCACCTGTATCATAGGCACTTTTTGCCATCCGAAGAATATTATTTTCTCCGCCCATAAATGTAACATATCGTTTTGCTGCTTCCTCAGGTTGATGCTTGTATAAATTGGCTGGATTTCCGTCCCACCACGCACCAAAGTAAAAATCATACACTGCTTTTACGTTATGCGTAATGGAGCCGTAATATCCGCGATTATAAAATTCTTTTGCCAAGCTATCAGGAATAACGATCAACTCTGGAATTTCAAGAAGCGTGTAGCCCATATTCGCAAGTCGCAAGGTTTGATCGTGAATATACTGATATAAATCTCCGTGTTTGCTCAAAAATACATCAATAGTTTCTTGCCCCCACGTTGGCCAATGGTGAGAGCCAAATAATACATCCACTCGATTCTGCAAGAATTTTTTGCTTCGTGTAATAGAATCAGCCCACGTAAGCGAGTTTCGTGTTTTTGCTCCTCGGAGGGTAGACAAGTTATGTAACGTATGGTTAATGACTTCAGCACTTGATGCCGCTCTGTATTTTGGAATGTAGAACATAAACTCAGCAGGAGCTTCGGTGTTTTGAGCCATTAAAAATTCAAACTCCACGCCGTCAATCGTGTATCGCTCATAATCTTTTGAAATCACCTTTGTTGGGCGAACAATACTGGGCATGCCAACGGCAACGCCTTTTCCCAGTCCCGCATCGACCGTTCCCTGCTCATCCTTTGGAAGAAGATTGCCGTACATATACGACGCCCTGCGAGACATCGCGTTTCCTGCGAGCAAATTTTCAGAGACGGATTCTTCAAAAAAATGTTCTGGAGCGACAACGGCAACGCCTGCGTCAATATCTTGTTGGCTAACAATTCCTTTGACTCCTCCAAAGTGATCAATGTGTGAGTGCGTAAAAATAATCCCCGTAATTGGATCGTTCCCTTTGTGAGTTTTGAATAATTCCAATGCCTTGCTCGCTGATTCTACGGAAGTTAGCGGATCAACCACAATCCATCCTTTTTCGCCTCGGATAAAAGTAATGTTTGCTAAATCAAATCCTCTAACCTGATAAATAGAGGGCGTAACTTCGAACAAGCCAGAAATATTGTTTAATTGAGACTGCCTCCAGAGTGAGGGATTTACCGTACTTGGGGCTTCCCGATTGGAAATAAAATCAAAAGATATCGTATCTTCTGAATTCGCAATAAAGCCTTTTTGAGCATTTTCAAAATCCCTTTGGTCTGATAATGGCAAATAGTTACTCACCTTTTTTTGCATTTCCTCTGTGTGCTTGGTTGCACTCTTTCTTTCTACATCAGTATTTTTTGCACACGATAGTACTAAAATACTCGAGATTATTACCAGTAATAATTTTTTCATTGAATACCTCCATATTCGTAACGTTTGTTTTGTTGAAGTAATTTTTAGAATATTTTTATAGAATTAATTCTGTGAATTAGTTCAACGAATATATTCTATGAAAAAAGTTGATTTTTGTCAATAAATAAGTATAATGATTATCATGGAGTTTTTATGGCACAGGTAATGCGAAAAGAGCAGGCAAAACAAACAGAGCAAAAGATTATCAATGCGGTGATTGCATTATTGAAAGATCATTCGTTTCACGACTTACAAATAAAGATGATTTGTTCGCACGCGCAGACTTCTATTGGAAATTTTTATCATCATTTTCCCAATAAACATAGTATTCTTATCCATATTTTGTATAAATATTCTGATTTATTTTTGCAGAAGGTAGAAAAACTTGATGCTCAGCCCTCTTTTGAAAAACTTATTAGGGTAATGCAGGAGTTTTGTGCGGTCATTGAATTATTAGGCTCGGAATTAGTTTTGGAGCTATTTATGTATAATATTATTTCTGGCGACAATTTTTTATTGGATTCACAACGGCCGTTATATCAAAATATTTTTGCGATCATCAATCACTTAAAAGATATGGGGGGCTTACGCTCGGATGATGATGCGGATGAAATTACCCAAAATTTGATTATTTTTTTTAGGGGATTTTTGTATGAGTGGTGTTTATGCAAGGGCTCGTTTGATTTATCGGCGAATATTACAAAGCAATTCAAACGCTACCTTATTCTGTTTAAATAAATTCATAGTGAATTCTCTACATGATGAGTTTGTATTTATATAGAAGAATTTGAGAGATTTATGAATTTTAACTTTCCTTTTTTCACAAAAAATATTTTTTTAAATCAAATTTTTTGTACGATTTCTAAGCGGCTGATTTTTCTTTTTATGTGATAAGTCGCTTAATTATCATAAAAAAGCTTGGGGCGAATATCTTCTTTTTTGTCCTCGATACGATTAAAAATCGCAAAAATTCATCATTGACAAATGATTAAAATCAGATTATAATCCTTTAAATAAGGAGTATTACGAATGTTTAGTTATTTACAAAAAATTGGTAAAGCACTGATGGTGCCTGTTGCAGTTTTACCTGCAGCTGCAATTTTATTGGGATTGGGTTATTTTATTGATCCAACTGGCTGGGGAGGAAATAGTGCTATTGCTGCCTTCCTTATTAAGTCTGGCTCGGCAATTATAGATCAAATGCCGATTTTGTTCGCCGTTGGTGTTGCATTTGGAATGTCCAAAGACAAAAATGGATCTGCGGCATTAACAGGTCTAGTCGGATTTATGGTTATTACTACGTTATTATCACCTGCTGCTGTAGGACAAATCATGAAAATTGAGAATGTTCCAGCTGGATTTAATAAGATAAATAACCAATTTATAGGTATCTTAGTTGGTGTTATTTCATCAATTTTGTATAACAAGTTTTATACTGTTGAGTTGCCAAAGGCTTTATCCTTTTTTAGTGGAAAAAGACTTGTACCAATTTTGACCTCGTTTGTTATGATTTTAGTTTCCTTTGTTTTAATGTACATTTGGCCTGCAATTTATGGCGGACTTGTACAATTTGGTGAACTTATTAGCGGACTTGGACCTATTGGAGCTGGTATTTACGGTTTCTTAAATAGATTACTCATTCCTGTTGGCTTGCATCATGCCCTTAACTCTGTGTTTTGGTTTGATGTTGCAGGAATAAACGATATTCCTAATTTCTTGGGCGGAGCACAATCAATTGCTAACGGAACAGGTATTGTTGGTACTACAGGTATGTATCAAGCAGGTTTTTTCCCAATCATGATGTTTGGTCTTTTGGGTGCAGCTTTAGC
>JBOFSR010000025.1:0-9039 GCA_051651645.1 Treponemataceae bacterium
ATTGCCACAGCCGCTTTTTCCAGAAATTGCAATTCTCATTTTCTTGTTTGAAATACTATAACTCATATTATTCAATATTCCTGCTTTGCTCCCGAATATTTTCAAGTGCGTCTTTAGCAGTAATAACGTATGGGGCAAGTTCAACACACTGATTTTTTGATCCGATTGTATTAATTTCACGATTTATTTCTTGACAAATAAAATCGATTTTTCTTCCCGAGCAGAGATTACCCTGCAATTCTTGATGCAAGGCGTTTGAATGGCTTCGCAAACGGACGATTTCTTCATTGATTGTGTGTTTGACAACCATGAATGCAACCTCCTGCATAAGCCTTTGATTATCAGCATTTTCACCTAACAACTCTTGCATTTTTTTTGCTGTTTGATCATAAAAAACCGACTCAAGTTTTGGCTGAAAACCTTCAAAAAAATCTATGCACTCATCAAGCTTTGCAAGCATTTTTGTAATATCGCACAAAAGATTTTTACCCTCACGCGATCGCTCAATAGTAAGTTTAAGTAACGCTTTGTCTAAAATCGCTAAAACTTGATTGCAATACGATTCACAATCACGCTCAATATTTTTTACAAAAACCTCATTTTGTCGCAATAAAAAAGGAAGAACAGCTTCATTATCTTCTATTTCAAGCTTATTTGCAAGCATTTTTACGGCTTGCTCATATTTTTTTGCAACGTCAAAATCAACTGAGATTGAAATATTAGAACATTTTTCTTGTATTTTTATGTAAACATCAATTTTTCCGCGCGTAACGGATTGCTGAATTTTCTCACGAAATAAATTTTCATAGCGTGATAAAAAATTGGGCAGTGCAATATTTATGTCAAGGTATCGGCTATTGTAAGATTTTATTTCAACGCAAATTGTTTCCGACTCGTTGGCAACTTCTTCAAAAGCACAACCAGTCATACTATTCATGAAGAACTTCCTGTATTGTGCATAGCTAAATCTTCTCTCAATCCCTTCACATTTCCAAACTGCGAAAACGTAATCGATAAATCAATTAATTGCTCAAAAGGAAGAACACCATCTTTTTCAAACCACAGTGAAAAAATCCCAATTTGCATGGCAGTTAAACCTTCAACAATGTATTCCGTTGTCGGCATATTTTTTATCTCGGAAGGTAAAAGCAAAAAGAAAAATTCTTTTATCATTTTTTTTAATCTAAAAGAAAATTTTATACTTCCATTTCCTGTAAGAAGCGTTTTCAAATAGGGACTATTTGCGGAATAATAACTTTGAAACACTTTGAAAAAATTATTTGTGAGCTGCTCATCAATAATGATAGAATCTTGATGCCCCTTTGCAACCTGAGCTTGCACAAGTGAGAAAATCAACTCTCGAAGCCCTTGCAAAATTTCCATTTCAATTTGATCAAGCAAATCATACACATCCTTATAATACGTATAAAAGGTTGCACGATTATAACCAGCAAGAGTACTAATTTGCTTTACAGAAATTTTTTCAATCTGATTTTCTTGATATAACTTCCAAAAAGCCTGCTTAATGTTTTCTTTTGTTTGACTAACTTGCTCAGTTTTTCTAATCATATTTTAAGGTTAGCGCAAAACAACAAAATTGTCAACAGCTGTTGATTTTAAGAGCTTTCTCGCCCAGTTTTTATCATCGCTATAGACTGCTCGATAGTTATATTTTCAAGCATTTCACGAGTTACAAGATTTTTGAGTGTTACAAGATTTTTTTTAGAGTCTTCTTTTTTAATTAAAAGAGCGTAGTGAATGCCTTTTTTTTCTGCAACCGTGTATTGTTGATTAATTTTCTTTTCTTCTGGGAAAACTTCACACGAAATACCGCTCTCCCACAATTTTTGAGCAACTATGAAATAGTGATTCATCAATGATTTATCAAGGCAAAAAATTTCAGCTTGCACAAAACTCTTTTTTGACTGGATTTTATTCAGCTGCTCTAATCCTGCAATTAATCGATCAAGCCCAATAGAAGAGCCAACGCCAGAAATTTTTTCTTTCATATAAAGCCCTGCAAGATTGTCGTAGCGGCCACCCGAGCAAATTGAGCCAATCGAAGGCAGCTCGTTCAAAAAGGTTTCGTAAATAATTCCTGTATAGTAGTCAAGTCCGCGAGTTATCGAGGGATCGAGGGCAAAAAAGTTTTCTATTTGCAGTGCCTGCATTAACGCATAAATTTCACGCAATCGATTTGAATCCTCATCCGTGCCGCCTGCAAAATGTTCCATTTGAGAAAGTGTTTTTTCAAAAGACTTGCACGGCGTACAAAACTCAAGAATTTCTTTGGCAAATTTGACGTCTTTATTTTCGCTCATGCAAATTTCTTCTAGGAGTTTTTTTGTTTCTTCAAATCCAATTTTTGTAAGCTTATCAACGGTGCGTAAAATTTCTTCGCTTTTGGTGCTAAGCTCAATTTTTTTCAAAAATCGATTAAAAATCCCACGATGATTTATTTTGATTGTAACGTCACTTACGCCAATTTTTTCTAAAGCCGATTTCATGAGCAACAAAATTTCAAAATCACTTGCCGCAGTGTCTGATCCGACAATGTCAAAATCGCATTGAATAAATTCACGATATCGTCCCGCCTGAGGTTTTTCACCTCGCCAGACTTTTGCAATATGATAGCGCTTAAAGGGAAAATAAAGCTCGCCTTTATGCTCAGCAATAAAGCGTGCAAAGGGAACGGTTAGGTCAAATCGCAGGGCAACGTCACGCTTTCCGTTATCTTCAAAACGAAAAACCTGCTTTTCCGTCTCGCCGTCGCTTTTTCGCAAAAGGATTTCGCTGTACTCAAGCACGGGCGTGTCAATCGGAACAAAGCCGAATTTTCTAAAAATTGCGGTTAATTCTTCTATTAATACAGAGCGATTTATTTCTGCCTCTGGTAAAAAATCTCTAAAACCTTTCAAAACTTTTGGTTGAATAATACTCATTTTTATAGAATATCACAGTCAAAAAATTAAATCAAGAAAGAAGATTTTTCATCACTTGACAAAAAGCTAAAATTATGTGAATATACAGGCGAGTTATTAGGGCGATTAGCTCAGCTGGTTAGAGCACCTGCTCGACATGCAGGGGGTCAATGGTTCGAATCCGTTATCGCCCATCGAATAAAAAATATGTCATCACTAATTACAAAAAATCAACCCTTAGCCTCTCTTACAACGTTCAAAATTGGAGGCGTTGCTGATTTTTTTGTTATTCCAAAAACAAAAAATGATTTACTGGATGCTCTGGAATGGGCGGACAAAAACAACGAGCAAATCTTTTTTTTAGGTGGCGGATCAAACCTTGTCATTAGCGATGAGGGAATTGACGGCCTTGTTATTTGCAGCGAATCTCTCAATAAAATCAATTTACGCTACAATGATGAGAATTTTTTCTTAGAATGCGAGGCGGGCTGCACATTTGAGCAAATTAAACTTTTTTGCGAAAAAAAGTCGTTAAGCGGATTTGAAAACTTTTCTGGACTGCCTGGGACAGTTGGCGGTGCTGTGTATATGAATGCCCGCTGCTATGAAAAATCAATTTCTGAGCTTGTGCATTCAGTGCAATACCTTGATGCGAGCAAAAAAACTCAAACCTATAAATTTATGCAAAGTGATTGGGATTACAAAAAATCGCCGTTTCAAAATACGAACCACGTAATTTTATCTGCAATTTTTAATGTGCATGTTTCAAACATTATGACAATTATGCAAAAAAATAGTGAGTTTATCACTGACAGAAAGAAAAAAAGGCAGTTTGATTTTCCCTCGGCAGGCAGTGTTTTTAAAAACAATCGAGATTTTGGGTGCCCCTCTGGAAAACTCATTGATCAAGCGGGATTGCGTGGCCACCAAATTGGAGGGGCTCAAATTGCACCGTGGCATGGAAATTTTATCATCAATAAAGAAAATGCAACCGCAAACGATGTAAAAAATCTTGTCGATTTTGCAATTGAGTCCGTATATAAGCAATTTGGCTTTACACTTGAAACTGAAATTTTATTTGTTGGCAAGTAATCTAATCCGCAAACTTTTTTAACAGTCTCCCTTATTAAAATCCTGTAATTTCTTTAATGACAATCGATAATCCACTAATAATAAAAATCAGAATTGTAATAAATCGGACTTTTTTATCATCTAGTTTTTTATCAAACAACTGCCCGACAAAAAATCCCAAGCAAGAAGCAGGAAGCGAAATAAAAAGCAGAGAGATGGTTTCTTTTGTAAAAAAGCCAATGCTAATATAAACAATGAGTCGAAGAATGCTTTCTGCAAAGAAAATAAAGCAAATATTGGCACGAAAATCATTGCGACTTGTAGAAGTGCGTTCAAAGTAAGCAAGAATGAACATGTTGATATTGTAAAGTCCTGCTGTTATTCCTGAAAAAAGGGATGTGATACCCATTGCCGCAAAAGATGGCTTAGCGGACTGAACATTTTGTTTTCGCAAAAGCATTTCAAGCCCAATCAGGATGATAATCGCACCTAATACAATTTTAATAATAGATGATTGTGCATAAGATAACAAAGCAATCCCGATTAAAGCACCAATCATAACAAAAATTAACACAGGCAATATTTGGCGGATTTTTACTTCTTTTATGTTTTTTACAAAAAAGTAAAAATTAATTGGTAGCGAAATCACTAAAAGATTAGGCGTTATTACTTGATTAGAATACATAAACGCCAACACAGGCGAGATAAAAAGAGGTTCGCCAAAGCCTGCAATGCCTTTTATAATTAAACCAAAAAAAAATGCAACAAACGCAACAATATAATTTTCCATATTCAAGCCCTTTTTCTTACGAATTGCAAAAATTCTGCCAACACACTTTGCAAACTGATTTTTTAATTGTAGTGTAAAAACAGCTGATTTGCAAGCATTTCTAAAAAGGCATGAAAAGCTTAAAATTGTTCAGAAAACTCACTTAAAAATTGATATTTTCTTCTGATTAAGGATTTTTTTCAAGAAAAACAAGTAAAAATGCAAACCTTCAAGCGTATTTTAAAAAAAAACTTTACAGAAATATTGAGTTATGATATAGTAATAGTAATTTTTTAAAAACTTATTGGAGGTAAGATGAAAAATTTAGGAAAAAGTCTAGTCGTTATCTTTCTTATTGCGTCAATTCTTTTAGTTGGATGTGCAAAAAAAGATAGTTCTAGCTCAGAAAAAATTGTTGTAAAAACAATGGCTTATGGTGATAATGCAAATGCAGAAGGTCAAGCTTGGGTTCGTGTTGTAAAAGCTTTTGAGGCTGAAAATCCAGACATCAAAATTGACTATGAATTATTGTACGATGAAGCGTTTCATCAAAAAGTGCTTGCACGACTTGCATCAGGCGATGTACCACATTTAGCCTACATGGGTGCAGACATTCGCTGGGGTGCTCCTTGGGCAGAACGTGATCAACAATACGATATGCGTTCAATTCTTGATTCAAATCATTATGATTTATCAAAAATTCCTGCACATGGCTCAAATGGAGAAATCTATCTTGTACCAATGGGAACAACAAACGCAACAACTGTTATGTTCACAAACACACGATTATTAAACGAGTTAGGTTTTTCTCAACCAACAACTTATGAAGAAATGATTGCTATGGTTCCTGCTGCTCGTGAAGCTGGTGTTGAAGTTATTTCAACTCATGGTGCTGACGGATGGCTTTGGGGCTCATGTGTTATGTCTTCAATTCTTGCTCGTATAACAGGTGATCCAAACTGGATTCAAAAAGCTGTTTCTGGCGAAAGAAGATTTACTGATCCTGAATTTGTTGAAGCATTAGAAGTTCTTGTAACTATGGTTAATGACGGCGTTATGCAAGAAAAAGTTGTTCTTTATGATGATGGAACTTCAAAATCAAACTTCAATGGCGGAAAAGTGCTTTTCCACATTGGGGGACAATGGGAAGCTGGTGGATTCTCACCTGACATTCAAAGTGTTATGAAATTGACTCCATTCCCTGTATTACCTGGTGAAAGAGGTGCTTCAGGAAGTGTTGCTGGTGCAATGACAACAGGATATGGTATCACAAGAGCTGGTGCACAAGATGAAAGAGTTCGTGATGCTGCAATGAAATTTATTGATTTCTTTAATTCAGAAGCTGAAGTTATCCAACGCTGGAGAGACGGTGCAATCGTTGCTCCTATCTTGAGAAACTACAATATTCCTGCTGATATGCCTGCTGCCGCAACTGCAAAAGCAGATATTGCAACAGCTCCCACAACAGATGTTATCGATGCGTTCCTTTCAGGATCTGCAAACGATGAACTCAATGCTGGTATGCAAAAAATTGTTGCAGGTCAAGCTACACCGCTTGAAATTGCAGAAAAAGTTGAAAGCTTAGTACGTCGCTAATTTTTCCACTTTTTTAATTAAAGCTTAGATCTATGAGATTATCTTGTAGCTCTAAGCTTTTTTTTATTTCTCCATGAAAAAATGCGAGATTAGTATACTGTTATTAATTTTGCTATTCTAAATCTGGCAAGAATTGTAAATCTTGCAAACCCTCAAATACGCAGCGATTTACGATCGAAAAGAGTAATATAATTGAAATGAGTTACGCAGAAGAGAAAGAGTTTTCTATTTGCTTTAATGTCTTTTATACAAGGCTACGCGTTATTTTTATAAGCTTCACATACTTCTTGCGTATTTCCAATCATTTTCACCCTGCCTTTTTCAAGCCAAACAACCCGAGTACATAGTAATTTAATTTGATCTAAGCTATGAGAAACAAAGATTACAGTTGTGCCACCTTTCATCAACTGCATCATTCTATTAAGGCTTTTTTTCTGAAAATCAGCATCTCCCACTGAAAGAATTTCATCTACTATCATGATATCAGGATTAACTAAAACAGCGATAGAAAAAGCAAGACGGGCAACCATACCGCTTGAATATGTGCGAATTGGATTATTGATAAAGTTTCCAAGCTCAGAAAACTCGATTATTTCATTGTATTTTTCTTTTAATAGTGCCTTTGACAGACCTAAAATAGCCCCATTTAAAAAAATATTTTCAGCTCCACTTAAATCAGGGTCGAAGCCGCTTCCAAGTTCGAGCATTGGTGCAATTTTTCCAAAGGTTTCAATAGATCCTGTTGTTGGCTCTAAAATCCCAGAAATAACTTTCAAAATCGTACTTTTACCTGCTCCATTTTTTCCAATAATTCCAATAACTTCGCCTTGTTCAATTGAAAAAGAGACATCCTCTAAAGCCTGAAATACTTGGTAGTTTAACTCGCCTTTTAAAAAGCGAACAAAAAATTCTTTTAAACTTTGAATACGATGAACATCCAATTTGTATGCCATAGAGACATTTTTTACATTTATAATCATAAGTCGTCCTAGAGATTTAAAACAAATTTATTTTGTGTTTTTCTGAACACAAACAGCCCAAGCGCAAACATTCCAAACGAAAATATCATGCAGTATATAAATGTTGAAGGCGGAGGCAATACGCCATTTATCAAAACATTGCGCCCAAACCGTAAAAAGTGCCTCATTGGATTTAATAATAAAATTGCATCAAATTTTTGCGGTATAATAGATTCGGGATAAAAAATTGGCGTTGCATACATCCATAAAAGAACAACAACTCCCCACAAAAACTGCAAATCGCGAAAGAAAACCATTGCCGCTGATAAAAAAAAGCTCATTCCAAGGCAAAACACCATCAAAAGAAAGATAACACCTGGAAAAAAAATAATTGTCCACTGGATTTTAACACCTGTCAAAATGCATACAAGAAATAATGGTATCAGTGATAACGATAAATTAATAGAAGAAGACAAAATACGGGCAATCGGAAAGATTGATTTTGGGATGTAGACTTTTCGTAACAACGGAGCATTTCCTGTGATTGAAACTAAACCCATCGTTGTTGTTTCTGAAAAAAAACTAAAAAAAACAATTCCACTTAATAAGTAAGCAAAGTAACTTTCATCCCCTCTATTGAATATGCGAGAAAAAACAATATATTGTACCGCCATTGTCAAAAGAGGATTTAAAAAGCTCCAAAAAACGCCCAAAACGCTGCGTTTATATTTTGTCTTAAAATCGCGAGCAACTAATTGTTCCAAAAGAAAACGATACTCTTTTGCCAAGCGAATGGCACGAAGAGGGAAAAATTCTTTTTTCATTAAAACTCCTAAACGAAAGATCGTAGCTTTCTCATATCTTAATCTTGTAAGGCTGCCTTTTCTCTGTAACTCGATAAAAAAAATGTATGATTATCTCTAAATTTTATTTTCACAATACATTATTTTGGCTTTTATTTTATCCAAATCATATTACTTTACAAGATGTTTTCTTTGTATAAAAGCATAAAATGTAAGACTTGTCAATATAGCAAAATCTTTTACTAAAAATATCCTTGGCAAACTAAAAAGTCTATAAAACTTGACTTTTTTTGCTGAAAGAATACAATACTCAGCATGACTAAATCACTTTTTACTATAAAACAAAGCCAAAGCGATTGCCGAGCAAGAACGGGAACATTGCATCTTCCGCACGGAGATGTGCAAACTCCCGTATTTATGCCCGTAGGAACAAATGCCACGGTCAAAGCAATCACCATAGAAGATTTAACAGAAATTGGCTTTGAAATTATTTTAGCAAATACCTATCACTTATATTTACGCGTCGGCGGCGATTTACTAGAAGAAGCTGACGGCTTACACGGATTTTCTCGCTGGAAAAAAAACTTTCTCACTGACTCAGGAGGATTTCAAGTTTTCTCGCTTGCTCCGTTTAGAAAAATCAGCAATGAAGGAGTGTGCTTCCAAAGTCATATTGATGGGTCACGTCATTTTTTAACACCAGAGAGCGTTGTTTGTTTACAAGCCCAATTTAATAGCGATATTCAAATGCAACTTGATGTTTGCACTGGCTATGATATTGAATGGAAAAAGGCAAAGGAAGCGTTGACAATCACATCGGATTGGGCAAATAGAGCAAAAAGCGAATGGCTCAAAAAAATCGACAATGGCTACTTAGGGAGCCTGTTCCCCATTGTGCAGGGCAATTTTTTTACTGATTT
>JBOFSR010000026.1:0-2687 GCA_051651645.1 Treponemataceae bacterium
AAAAATTTATAATAAATCTATTGTATGCCTGTGATTAATACTATCAAGCCTAATTCTAAAACTACGAGTCATTGCAAAGCGATACAAAAATAACACACCTTACATACACGTAATTTCACAGTATTATTATGTTTCAGTAGTTAGTTATTACGTTTCAGTTAATTATTACTTATTCCTTCCCCTATTGTTCATTATTTTTGCGCACAAAAAATACAAAGCGTATCCTATGAAACCATTATTTTCAATGATAGTATTGCTTGCCATTATAACATCATGTGGTAATACAAGCGAGAGTGAAAGAAGCAAACTTGTGGTAAAAATAGCCACTGCAAAAGTGGTTAATAACCATAATGTAAAAAAGTTTTCATTCATTACTCAACCTCATCACACGGTCAATTTGTCGTTCAAAATTAGCGGTCAAGTAAAACAGTTTAATGTTTACTCGGGCAACTACTTTAAGCAGGGAGACCTCATTGCAAAACTTGATGATAGAGATTATATTATTCAAAAAGAACGAAGCGAAGGACTCCTCTACCAAGCAAAAGCAGAGTACGAACGGATAAAAAACCTGTACGAAAAAAACAACATCTCAGCCAGCACATTTGATAAGGCATATGCTGATTATATAACCGCAAAAACAGCTTATGAGAGCGCAAATAATGGACTTATTGATACAGAATTATTGGCACCTTTTAGTGGCTATGTCAATCAAGTGTACATAGAGCAGTATCAAGACGTAAAATCGAGTCAATCCATTTTATCTATGGTTGATATAAAGTATTTACGTATTGAGGTGTATGTAAGTCAAGAAATTGCAATGCGAGCCAAAGAGCTTGCAAGTATCAATCTTCATTTTGATGCCGTTGCCAACAAAGTATATCAAGCCAAAGTTGTTGGTATATCTCAAAATACTACTGACAATAATCTCTCCTATTTATTAACAGCATTATTACCTAATTCCAATGCTGGATTGTTGCCAGGTATGTCAGGAGAAGTGATTTTTGATTCAGAACAATCAAGTTCAATGGTCATAATTCCACAAATTGCCTTAGCGCATCGACCAATAGATGGAGATTATGTATGGTGTGTAGATACTACTTTGAATGTAGTAAGTAAACGCAAAGTAAAACTTGGGCGCAATTTGCCAGATGGTAATGTTGAGGTAAAAGAGTTTTTAAACGAGGGCGAGCGTGTTGCAATAAGCAGTTTGCGTTTTCTTACTGATGGAATCAGTGTGAGCATACAACCATGAAAGAGCATATCATCATAAATAGCACTGACTTATTTTGTATTTATGGAGTTAGAGGAGTCTCAATGGAGTACATCTCTCAAAAGCTTGGAATATCAAAAAGAACACTCTATGAGCACTTCAATAGTAAAGAGGAGTTGATTCAATTATGTGTAGAGTATATAATACGTCAAAAGCATTTTTTTGTGAGTAAAGGCAATAACCTTTTAGATGACCTACTACATTGCTGTAAGCTTACAAATACCTTTCTACAGATGACGCATTATAATCACTTATTTGATATATGGCGTTTTCATAGCAATACATTTACGCTCATACAACAACAAATAGTTGCTTACGCTCAAATGTGTAGCGAAAAACTTGAGGACTGTAAAATCAAGGGATATATTCGTCTCGATATATCTTCTGTATTTATATCTGAATTGATAAAGGGGTATTTATTAAAGTTGTTTTTCTGTAAAAGATGCTTTCAACTTAATACCACAAATCAAAGTGAGTTGCTACTGCAATTCGTTGTTCGTGGAATATCCACAGTTAAGGGACAGGCATACATAGATTATAAATTAATACACTGGAACGATGAAATTTGTTAAATATTTCTTGCAAAATAAATCAGTAGCGATACTGATTTTGATATTGCTTTGTGCTGGAGGAGTTTTCTCGTACATCAAAATGGGCAAATTAGAGGACGCCCCCTTTACTCTCAAACAAGCATTAGTGCTTACATCCTATCCTGGAGCCTCTCCAGATGAGGTGCGTACGCAGGTTACAGATATTTTAGAAGAGTCGATACAATCATTAGGTGAATTGTATTATCTGAAAACAGAGAATCGTGCAGGCTTATCCAAAATAACAGTTTTTGTAAAAAAAGAGACTCGTGCACACGAAATGCAACAACTGTGGGACAAGTTGCGACGTAAAGTGAATGATGTGCAAAATAAACTTCCAGAGGGAGCCTCTCAGTCAGTTGTAAATGACGATTTTGGTGATGTACTGGGAGTTTTTTATGGACTAACAGGCAATGGACGTTCATATCGAGAACTGAACAAGCAAGCAAAGTTGATAAAAAACGATTTGCAAACCGTAAAAGATGTAGCTAAGGTTGAAATATACGGAATGCAAACTCCTACCATTGATGTGCTTATAAATGCCTCTTTATTATCACAAAGTGGCATTACAACCGCCGATATTAAGCGAGCTTTTGATGGACAAAATCGTGTGGTAGATGCAGGCGCAATAGAAACAAGTGAAACAAGAATTAGAATAGAGTCAACAGGAAATTTTTACTCATTAGATGATATTGGAAATTTAACTATCGTATCACGCAATGGAGAGTACTTTCGACTTTCAGATATTGCAGTGATAGAGGAGTCTTATAAAAATCCACCCAGCAATATTATGCGAATTGGTGAAAAACCTGCTATTTCAATCTGCTGCA
>JBOFSR010000027.1:0-1116 GCA_051651645.1 Treponemataceae bacterium
AGTCTTTGATTTTTTGGCTGCTTTTTCCCTTAGGATAATGAGCAACCAGAGTAGACGTTGCTTGACAAATCAAATCTTTTGCACGATTTTTTGCTTCCTCTATTGCATTCGACGTTTCTAAAATTTTTATGCATGATTCCACTGCAGGGCTTTCAATCCCTTCATGCTGAGCCGTCAAAAAATACTGAGCTATCTTTTCTGCATCAGTAGGATTTTTTTCAATATGCAAAATGACTGGCAAACTTTTTTTACCCTCGACAATATCATCTCCACGTTTTTTTCCAATATTTCCTGTTGTTAAATTCAGCACATCATCTAAAACTTGAAAACCAAAGCCAATGTCTGCGGCGATCACGCCAAGTTTATCGATTTCGCACGAATCAGCACAACTACTCAAGGCTCCAAGCTTTGCCGAAAGACAGGCAAGCGTTCCCGTTTTAAGGCAAACCATTGCCTCGTATTCTTTTTTGCTCGGAATAAACTTGCTGTCTCGATGCCATGAAATATCCATAGCCTGCCCTAAATGCAAACGGCGAATTTCAGTAGTTGCGAGCAAATAAATTTTTTCTTTAGCATCACAGGATATTTCGAGCGTATTAATAGAAGACAGTGCGTGAAAATACAGCCACGTTGCAGCATTAATTGCCGTATCAACTCCATGCGTAATATGGGTAGCAGGCTGCCCTCGACGAGTGTCAGCGTTATCCTCAATATCATCGTGAATGAGACTGGCCGTATGAATAAACTCAACTATTGAAGTTAGCTCATATGGATCAATTTTTCCATTCGCCTTAATGCCAGAATTTTCATCAACCATTTGAGCAACAAGAACCAAAAACAACGGCCGCCAACGCTTTCCTCCAAGAGAAAGCAAATCTTTACACGGATTAACAAGGCTTGAAAGGTTTGCAGGAGAAACTCCCTCATAAAGATTGCCAAAAATGCTTTGCTCTTCGTGAAGCAAAAAAGATTTTGACAAATTTTTATTCAAAATGGCTTCAATATTTTCTAACTCTTGTGTATAATCATTATTCATTCTTAAAGTATACATATTTTAATTTTTTCTTCAAGGATTACAATGTCAGTAAATTCATACGGCAAGCCAGATTTTTGGTC
>JBOFSR010000028.1:0-5958 GCA_051651645.1 Treponemataceae bacterium
GTATCAAAAAAAAATCTATGTTTTACTCAACCACATTCATACGAATGGCGAATTAATCTATTTTGATGCCTTAATTTTAGAGAAAATGGCACTTGCAAATATTTTCAAAATAGTCGTCTCTGAAACAACTGAAATTAGGCGAATTGCATTTGACGTTTTGCATTTTTGTGAGGCAGAAATCGAAGCCTCTCTTTTGGAAGTTGCCCGTGAGGAAATTGCCTGCCATTTATATGTGGTAAAAAATATTCTCTGCCAACTGCCAACTCAAATTTCTTTGGAGGATTTTGCAGGATTCAAAGATCTTTTCTTTGGAATTCAAGCGGATGTTGCCGAAGTCATCTTGTATTTTGAGCAAGTTTTGGCAATCCCTAATGAGCAAGAAAATCAAGCCACAAAAAATATGCTTGCACATTTTCAGCATAATGTAATTGATTCTTTTTTTGTTGAAAAAGACAATCACTTTCTTTTGAATAAAACAGCACTTTTATGCGGCCATCCTGCACAGTCAACAGAGATTATTTTTAAAATGCTCAATGATTTGGGCTTTTCGATTATTTCAATTTTGCCAAATGAAAATATTTTTGATGCACTTTCGATGAATGATGTCAGCATTATTTGTTACGATTGTGCAGAGAATTTTGTTGAAGGGTATTTGTTTGTAAAGGAAATTAAAAAATCTGCAATTTTTTCAAAAATTCCCTTGCTTATTTGTGCCGATGAGGGAAAGCTTGAATATGGAGCAAGATTTATTGAGCAGGGTGCGTTTGACTTTTTTTCACCAGAGAGCAATAAAGAAATTTTGGCTGCTCGGATTAAAGCCCAATCGTTTTTTTCAAAAAATTCTTTTCAGCAACAATTATATATCCGATCCCTTGAAAAAGAGAAAAATACAACCTCAAAAGAATATGAAATGGCAGCCTCGTATGTTCACGGACTTTTACCTGAGCCGTTTTCTGGAAAATGCATGCGTGTTGATTGGGGATTTTTGCCCTCGCTTGACTTAGGTGGCGATATCTTTGGTTATTCTTGGCTTGCAAAACGACAGTTTGCTGTTTATCTTATTGATGTTAGCGGACATGGACTTGAGGCATCTTTGTATTCGGTAACGGTTATGAATTTGCTCAAAAAGCAATTACTAAAAAAGGCGGACTTTTTTAATCCTGCCTCTGTATTGAATGAACTGAATCAAATTTTTAAGATTGAAGAGCAAAATAATATGTTTTTTACTGCATGGTATGGTGTGTATGATTGCGATACACGGACTCTTACGTACTCATCTGCAGGATTACAGCCAGCTGTTTTGTATCAGCGGAGTACCCTTGATCAGCAAGAATTTGAGGCTCAAAAACTTTTAACCGACGGAATAATTGTTGGAGCCGATGAAGATTTTGAGTATACCAACAAAACATGCGTGATTGCACCATCTTCTCGATTGTACATTTTTAGCGATGGCATTTATGAGTTAAAAAAGATTGATGGAAAAATGCTTTCTCTGGATGAGTTTGTTGACTTTCTTGGCGAGAGAACTAAAACTTCTAAAGAAAATTGTCACCAATTCATCCAAAGAATTGAAAAAATGAATGCTTCTAATCGCTTTGTTGATGATGTTTCATTTATCGAAATAGATTTTCTTTGAAACGCATGATCAAATTAAACACTCAAATTATTTTTTGCTTTCTTCTGCATTGCTGACTAAACACATCCACTCAGCTTCAGCAACAATGTCATCGTCAATATATGCAATGCCACTTTGCTTAATCATTTTTTGTGAAATGCGCAAGTTTGTGACTTCGAGGCGAACTGTATCCCCTGGACGAACTTGGCGACGGAATTTAACTTTATCCACCGTTGCTAGAAAAAACAGAGAGTTTTCTGGAAGGATTTTTTGTGCGCTTAATCCTGCCCCTCCTGCTTGTGCCAAAGATTCAACTAAAATTACGCCTGGAACAACAGGGTACTTCGGAAAATGCCCCTTGAAAAAAGGCTCTTTTTTGGTAAAAACGCGTTGTGCAACTATTTTTTCTTCGTTTGCACTGATAATTTCGTCAACAAATTTGAACGGTTTTCTGTGAGGGATTAAAGAATCAATTTCTTTCCCTTTGTACATGCTCATGGTGCCTCCTAAATCATTTTAAATGATTTCATTTAATTTTATATTATTGCCATTGTTTTTTCTATTTTTTTATGAATCGCCGTTATTATATCGCTGTCATCAAGAAAGTTAGCTAGTTTGTCTAGGTAGGCGAGTAAGGCT
Source organism: Treponemataceae bacterium (assembly GCA_051651645.1). Taxonomy (GTDB): domain Bacteria; phylum Spirochaetota; class Spirochaetia; order Treponematales; family Treponemataceae; genus JBOFSR01. Next base: position 2,255 of record JBOFSR010000028.1, read on the forward strand.
TTTGCTTGCTTTGGCAAAACTAATGTAATTTCTTCCGTTGGAGCATCAGCTCTTCTAAGTCGCCGTGCCTTTGACAAAAACCCCTCTTCATCTTTTAAAGCCCTAATGACATATTCAAGACTGAGCAATTTTTCATTATTGAAAAAGTTGAGCCGCTCAAATTCAGGCAATTCTTTTGCGAGCGAGCGAATATATATCAGCATTTCTGCCGTTTTTGCGTGGTGTTTGTTGTCATCAATCACATTTACTGGTGCATAAACTGCCTGAGTTGCATTTTTGGGCGTTTCTCGGAATAAGGGCTCTTCAATTTCAGTTGTTTCATTGAGATTGCTGTCCGTGCTTGTTGAAAAAGCAAAGGGATCGCTATCTTCGTTTGCAAGAGTTATATCTTCGTCTTCTTGGTTTGCCTTCTTTTCAAGAATATTTGGAGTTTCCGCTTGTGTTTCTGGCACTTGGGGAGCTGTTTGATTTGGTAGCGTTACTCGTTGAGATGGAATTCGAATATCATCAGCTTTTTGAGCTTCATCAAAGGCAACAGGCTCATCCTGTGTTTCAATTTCTTTATAGCTTTGGATAATATCGGTTATTTTTATATCCGTGCTTTGTGGTGCAGGATTTTTTTGCCCAATCTCAGGATTAGTATTTTGGGCTTGAACCGCTGGCTGCGGAGGTACTTGCACACTTTGTGGAGGATTTGCTTGTGGCTGCGAGAAAACAATATTTTGATCATGAGTTGGTGTCGCAACGCTTTGGGCTTGAACCGCTGGCTGTGGAGGTGTTTGCATACTTTGTGGAGGATTCGTTTGTGGTTGTGAGAAAACAATATTTTGATCATGAGTTGGTGCTGCAACGTTTTGAACTTGAACCGCTGGTTGTGGAGGTGCTTGCACACTTTGTGAAGGTGCTTGCATAGTTTGTTGGGGACTTGGTTGAGGCACTGTTTGTGTTGGAACAGGAATATCAATAACTGGTTCGCTTGCAGTGCTTTGTGCAATATCTTGACTAGGCGTGCTTTGTGGTTCATCCTCTGGAATAATTTTAACAGAAATGAGCGTGTTTGCATTATCTTCTTGCGGAGGAGGATTTTCTTCTGCTTTTTTTTGTTTTTCCTGTTCAAAGCTTTCAATAGAATGCTTTAGCATGTCAGAAAAATTTTCTTCTTCTACAAAGTTTTCTTGCTCACCTACCTCTGAAGCAGGCTCTTGTACTTGAGGGGCTTCCCCAGAAAAACCTTGCATAGCAGCACTTTTAGAAAAATCAATTGTTGCTAGCAATTTAGGTGAAAGGGTTAGTGGCTTAAATTCGATGCTTGAGTTTTTTATTTTTGTTAAATATTCTGAGTTTGCCTTAAACGATTCATCATTATTAGCGGCCGCCTGTTCAAGTGAATCGTTGAGCAAGTCTGACCACTCCCTATCTTGGACAGGAATATGCATTGTTGGAACTTTTTTCTGCTTTTGAGGACTGCTAGAATTCTCATCAGTAGGCTTACTTTTTGAGAGTGCATCTACTAACTTTTTAAAAACATTCATTGTTTTTCCTTTATGAACCCGAGCGCAGTGGGCGAGCAAAAATTTCTTTTGATAAAACGCCCATTAATCGTTGTTTTTTTGAGGAGTATGCTGCAATAGCAAAGTAGTAAATCTTGCCATTTCGTAATCCGTTTAGTCGGAATGAAAGTTGGTTCCCCACAAAAAGAGGTGAGTTGCCTTCGTGTGCAAGTTGTCCCAAATACTCCCCTGGTCGCTCGCCGTAGTATATCACATAACCGTCAACATTGTCATCTATTGATTTTGACCATGACAAATCAACATAGCCGCTGCCCGCTTCTGCACGAAAAACGGAAGGAGGCAAGGGAGGCTTTTCTTCCTCATAACTGATTACGATTTCAGAAATTGACGGCGTTTTATTTCCCGATCCATCAGGGTACAAGTCGGCTGCAATTTGAAAAAACATTCCCGAAATATTTTTTATCGGCTCGTTCAATTTTATGGGCGTCCACTCAGGGTAGGAGGCCGTCCATTCGTAAAAATTTTCTCCGCCGCGAATAAAAAACTGTACTTCAGTTTGCGGTGGTTTGTCAAGGACGGCATTCAAGGAAAGTGCTTTTGAACCAAAGGTTGTGGTTTCAATCGGTTTTGTTTCGATGCGTCCGCCTTGCTGATTGTAAAAATCACGCATTCTATCTTTATGAACGCCACGAAAAATGGCAAAATCATCAATCAAGCCTGTGTATCGCTGGCAAATTTCAATTTCATTGACACCGCCTAATTCTGCAGGGTAGACGCTTCCGTCTTGGCGAAGTGTTGATGTTGCGTAGGTTACGGCTTCAGTTTTTCCGTTAATACGATATTCTATTAGGCCGCTGTTGTCGTCATAGGTTAAAACGTGGTGGCTCCATTTTTCTGGGATAATTGAGCTGTGGCTTCGCAGTTCAATCCAGTTTTCTTGGTAATCTTGCCCAAAAAATACGTTTGAGAAAATCCATTCTAATTTATTGTTGACAAAGGAGGCTTGAATCACTTGGTATAAGGGATTGTTTTTGATGACTTTTGATGAGCGCCAGTTAAATATTTTTTCGCCACTTTCGGCAATTGAGGGCTTGAGCCAAAACTCGAGGGTAAATGAGCCTGTTAATCCGCGTGTGCCAAAAAGGCTTCCTTGCGTGCCTTTGAGTTTTAAGCCCGATTGTAATCCTCGGCTGAGCCCTGAGGATTTTCCCATTGCGGCAAGTCCGCCTGTCGTTGTAACTGCAGAGGATATAATATGATAATTGCCTGTTTCATCAACGATTTGACCGTTTTCAAAGGAGAGTAATAAATCAAGGGAGTCATTTACTTTTGTGGCGTCAGTTGCAAGTTCAATTGATTCATAGCCGTATTTTCCTTTTCCGCGTTGAACGCCTTCCTCGATTGCAAGCATTCGCCAGCCGTTTTTTCCGCCAAAAGTTTTTGCTGCAACGTCAGATGCGTTTAAATTCCATAAACTGACTAGACAGATTACAAAAAAAATGAATAATTGTTTTTTATACATATTAAATACCATGACCCATAAAAATATTTTTGAAAAACTGCATAACTCCGCCTTAAAAGCACCACCAAAGCCTGGTGTTTACCTGTGGCGAGATGAAAGCAGTTTTATCATTTATGTCGGTAAGGCAAAAAACCTTAAAAATCGCCTAAGTTCTTATTTTCTCAAAAAAAGAGACATAAAAACACGCATTCTTGTGTCGCACGCTTTTTCAATTGAGTATATTATTACCGCAAATGAATATGAAGCATTGCTCCTTGAAAACACACTGATAAAACAGCACAATCCACGTTACAACATCAACTTAAAGGATGATAAAACTTATCCTGTGCTTCGCATTACAAACGAGGACTTCCCCCGAATTTTCAAAACGCGAAAAATCACGCAAGACGGCTCGCGTTACTTTGGCCCTTATCCAAACGTCGCTGCCCTTGAAACCTTTATAGACTCCCTTAATCGCTGTTATCCGCTTCGACGCTGCCGTCGTTTGCAAAAAAGAACCTCGCCGTGCATGTATTATCACATTGGGCGCTGTCAAGCTCCGTGCTGCAATAAGGTGAGCAAAAAGACCTATAACAACTTTATCGAAGAAATTAGCCGTCTACTTGAGGGCGAAGATACTGCAACGCAAAAAAAAATTGAAAAAGACATGAAGGCTGCGGCAAAAAACCTTC
>JBOFSR010000029.1:0-7489 GCA_051651645.1 Treponemataceae bacterium
ATCCAAATAAAGATCTTGGCAAGTGGATTTTGAGAAAAGTTTTACAATTAAAAGAAGGTGAACTTGTGACATACCAAAAACTAGAAGCACTGGGCATTGATAGTGTTCGTATTGATAAAATTGATTCCGTAACGTATGACATAAATTTTGCTAAAATAGGTTCGTATCAACAGTTTGAAGAGAAGTATATGCAAAGCAAAAGATCTACGTAAAAAAAGTCTTGTTGATTAAAGAAAAATATTTTGGAAAAACTCGAAAAGGGCGAGGTGGTGCGGATAAAATTCCTATTTTTTGATTACTAAAATATGATTGAAATCTTTATACATGCATCGCAAACAACACAACCACAGACACTTTACACTCTATCATTAATGAAAAGGTTGGTCCAAACAGGATTGTCTATAGTAATTCATATGTAAGTTATAGCAAGCTCAAAGAGAGTAGATTTAAGTATGAGAGAATTAATCACAGTAAAAATTTTACAAAAATGAAGAATCATATTAATGGCATTGAAAACTTTTTGAATCAAGCCAAGAGACACTTGCACAAATTTAATAGTGTTCCAAAAGAACATTTTCATTTATACATTCGAGAATGTGAATGGAGATTTAACAACAAGGGAGTTGCAAACCAAATACAAATAATTTATAATTTAGCTAAAAAGGATCTGTTTTAACTTATCTGGTATAGCCCCATTTTTTTAATCATATCTCGCACAGATTTATGACGATAAATAGTTTTAGGGATTATTAAAATTCCGGGCTGAAGTATTTTCAAATCTTCCTCCACGTAGGCAAAAGATTTTTCTAATTTATTTAAATCCTTTGCATAATCAATATTTTTTGAACCCGTTTTTATTGAAAATTTACAAAAATTATCAACAGCAATATTCTCAATAAATTCATAAGGAGTGGTGTATTTTAACTCCTCATTCAATTTTTCCAAAATATACGCCGCACAAATTAACAAAGAGCCATCATTTATAGGTGCAATATGTATGTTAGGAAAAAAAGAAGTTTTACTTTCTTTAATTTTTCTTCTATTTATCGCAAGCTCATCATTTTCAAATTTATCTATGCTTTTGTCAGATTTTTCATAATAAGTCAAATTTTCAGCACTGGCGTATACAAGCAGCCTTGTTTTTTCATAGTTTTTCCCAACAAATGGAATCGCAGGATGAATATTCTCATCTACAGTTTTTTTTCTTGCTGCCCAATGAGGATTTTGTTTGTCTTCGCTAAAGATTTTTTTTATATTTTTCGCGTAAATCATCTTTGTAGACTTTCATTTTAATCCTTCAAAATTATTTTCATAAAATTACTATTACGTTCCTTAGCTACCAATAATGCTTTGGATGTGTTTGTTTTTTTTGATGTCGTCAAAGGTTTCTGTCATAAGGCTGTTTACAAAAATTTTATCTTTGCCCAATTTAATTTCGTGCAGTAAATTAAGGTCAACCAGTTTTGCTAAAAATCGAGCGGTTTTGTCGCGTTTCCATGCAAGATTATTCATCACGGTGGTGATATTAATCACAGGCCACTGAAAAATTTCGGAAAATAAATTTTTGCTCAAAAAAAGCTTTTCTAAGTACTGATCGTTATTAATCAGTTTTACCGCAGCATTGCATTTGCTATTATATATGAGCAAAACGGCACTTCCAACGCTACAAATTTGCTGAAAATTATATAAAAAAAATAAAATATTTTCTTCGGTCATCTGATTTTTATAATCATGCGAGGCGTGGGCAAATAAATACATAAAATTTTCAGGATAGAGCAAAGGATGATCTAAAAATCCCAGCGAATGCATCGCAAAAATATCTACAATCCGCAGAAAATTATTTTTCTCGTCAAAGGGCGGAAGCGTTTTTGAAAACACCAGATGAAAAATTAATTGTTTAATAATTGGATCATGATTTGTTTGATTTATAAATATGATTGCATGCTGGAGCGTGGTTTTCACCTGCTCAGAAAGCTTAATTTTTTCCTCCGAGATTGCACAAACGCCCTCTTCGATTGTTTTGCTATTTAATGGCTTTTCCCACAACGATTTAATCAAATGAATTTCTTTAAAAGAGCTAGAAACATCAAGGGATTTTAAAAGTTCGTAGTTTTCATGAAATTTTTCGGTAACAAGAATGTTCAAAAAAAGATCCGCATTAGGAAAGCGATAACACGTACCCTGCAACTGCAATAAAAGCTGCCACGATTTATTGAGTTGCCTTAAAACGTCCATAGAACAAAGACTTTCAACTCGCTCAGATAAATTTTCAAGATCTTTTATAGAAAGCATTTACGAATCCTTTTTTTTGATTTTAATTAACTATAGAGCATTTTGTGTAGATGTGTCAATGTTGTGAATGATTACAAGATAAATATATTCTTTTTGTCTTGTGAGTTGAATGGTTATAAATAATGAAAAATCAATTATTTGCTGAGAGATGTATTTCTTCTCGTTTTTATACAAGATTTTTTATGCAAAAAATGCTTGTGTTTAGTTCTGTTTTGTATTATCATTACAGTTAGATTTTTACTGGAGGTTTTATGAAAGCAAACTACGATGTGATTATTATCGGTGCAGGTTTGGGCGGGCTTACCACTGGTGCAACGCTTGCAAAAAAGGGTAAAAAAGTCCTTGTGCTTGAGCAGCATTTTATTCCTGGTGGCTCAGCAACGATTTTTGAACGAAAGGGCATTAAATGCGAAGTCGGCCTTCATGAAATGGATTGGGGCACAAAAGATCCTGATATGAAAGGTATTGTTTTTAAAAAGCTTGGACTTGACACGTTGCCACTCGTAAAACTTCCTGAGGCATGGCGGATTAAAACAGAAAAGGCTGAGTACACAATTCCGCATGGACGAAAAAATGTTATAAAATATTTAAGTGATCTTTTTCCAGAAGAGAAAAAAGGAATAAAGAAATATTTTTCCAGTATGAAATGGGCAATTGGGGTAAATCAAGCGTTTCCGAATGATTTAAATCCACTGCAATTTCTTTTATTTCCTATTTTGAAATTGCCTGCCGTAATCCAAAATATGATTGAAAAAGCCTCCGTTGGTCAAAAATTTGATCAGTTTTTTAAATCAAATGAATTAAAAAATATTTTGAATGCAAATATTGCGTATTACTCTGATGATCCGTACGAATTTTCATGGTATTATCACTCAGCGGCACAGTATAGTTACTATAATAGTGCGGTGTACGTAAAAGGCGGAAGCCAAGTGCTGTCAAATGCATTGGCAAAAATTATTACCGACAATGGGGGCGAAGTTCGTCTCAATGCAGATGTCAAAAAAATTGAAGTTGCGGGAAAAACGGCGGTTGGCGTTTCCTACATGGATAAAAAATCGAAAGAAATGGTAAGCGAGTACGGAAAAAAAATTGTTGCAAATTGTTCCCCTGATAGCATTTTTAAAGGCGGAATGGTTTCTGCACGTTTTAGCGAGCCAAAAACCGAAAATCAAAAGCCAGCCAGCTCTTTGTGGACAGCATATTTGATTTCTAAGCAGCCGATTTCAAAAAAATATCCAAATATGGCGTACTCAACTTTTATAATGGATGACAAGCATATCAAACAGCCACAAGATGAAATGGGAGCGATGCTTACCAAAAAACCAATTGAAGAGCGTCCCTTTGTTTTGGTTGATTATTCAACGATTGACGCGGGGTTGGTTCCAGAAGGCGACAACAGAGGATTTGCGGTTGCATGTGGCGTTTCAAACCTTGATGAATGGACGGTTGGCATTTCTAAAGAAGAATACAAGGCAAAAAAAGCAGCGTTTATCGAGCAGTTTTTAAATCGACTTGAGGCGATGTATCCAGGATTTAAGGAAAATATTGAATATTCTGAGCTTTCAACGCCTAAAACGGCAGCGCGATATTTACGAACGCCTAATGGCACGGCGTACGGCTATAAAAACAAAGGATTTTCAATGCTTAATAGGGCTCCTTTTAAGGCAACAAACATTAAAAACCTCCATTTTTCTGGTGCATGGACTTCACCTGGCGGTGGATTTACGGGGGCAATTCTAGGCGGCTATTATACTGCGGTTGACATGCTTATGCCAATGAAGTGGCGAATTATTCTTGGTACCATTTTGTGTACTATTTCTTGTACCGCAATTTCAATGGGAATTAAAGCATTGCTTGGGAGTCATTAAACGTTTGTAATGGTGCTGCGTTAGGGATTGGCGTGGTATACTTTTTGTCTTGCTTTGCAAGATAAAAAGATACAAACAGAAAGCCCGACGGTTTGCAAAACCGTAACGCCCAAAGTAAAGAGGTTATAATATGAAGCTTTTGAGATTTTTGATTTTTTTTAGTATGATTTCGGCGGTGGGATTTTCGCAAGAGGCACAAGAGTCGCAGGCGGAGAAAAAAACGGAAACGATTACGATTCGGCCATTTAACTCGACGGCGGATGAGGGTTTTTATTGGGACAACGCTTTTCGTGGGCGCTGGAGTCCGTTTGGGGCGGCGTATCGAACGAAAATTTATTATCGGGATGCACTGATGCGGGATAAAAACTCGTTTTGGTTTGCAAACTCGGCATGGGAAGCGGGCATTGAGCAAGAAATTTCTTCGGGAAGTCGTACTTCAGCGTTCATTTTCTGGCAACCGATTATCGCTGTGAACTTTTTGGCTAAAGTTGGCTATTTTCATGATTTTGTCGGCTATGCACTTTTAAATGACGCAAACGACGATTATAGTCATGCCTTACCGCCATTTACAGGCCTTAATCCTTTGACGCGAAAGCCCGTTCGCTCAACAGGACGAGGTATGCTGGAGCTCGAGTTTTCGCCGACTTTTACCTTTGGCGGAAAGCTTGGTAATGGAATGCTTGCACTGATTTATAATCCGAGTGCTTTTTATCTGCATAATTTTGGCGTCGCTGCAGATACGTACTATTTGCACAATCGCGAAGTGATTGTCCTTAAAGGGCGTGATGTATTTTTTCGCCATGATATAAAGCTTGGCTATGCATTTTCTGGCACGGGAATGAGCGTTGCGATAACGGGATTGCTTGAGCATGTGGCGTCGACAGGCGGAGTGTTTCGCGGCGGATTTTTTGGATCATTCAGTTATGAAAACGCGTTAAGGCGATTTTCAAATTTTGTGCCGTTTTTTCGTGGACAAGCGGGCGTTGTTGTGCATGATCATTACATGAATCAATTTTTTGCACTGCAAGTAGACACAGGTCTTAAATATAAATTTTAAATTACGAGTAACAGTTAAGGAGTTTTTATGATTAAAAAAGCATTATTTATCGTTTTTTGTTTGTTTGGAGGGCTTGCATTTTCACTTTCAAGTGACGACATTGTAGGAATTTGGTATTTGCCAAAAGATAAAAACGGCAATATTCCTGTTGCAGAGATTTTTGAAAAAAATGGCAAATTCTATGCGGTGGGTTTTATTTTTCAAGACTTGGTTGTTAGTGATGCCAAAGATGTGAATAATACTGACGTGCGTTTGCAAAATCGATTAATGCGTGAAGTGATTATTGTTAATGAAATTGAGATTGTAAAAAATAATCTTGCAAATGGCGAGATTTATAATCCAGAAAACGGCAAATACTTTTTTTTGAAAGGCAGCCTTTCTGAGGAAAAAAATACAATTTCATGGCGAGCAACTACTGATAAAACTGGATTATTTGGCGTAAATATTGTGTGGACAAAATCCCCAGACCCACAACGCTATGAGCCGTATCGATTAAGCCGTGAAAAACGAGAAGCCATCATTCCCGCTACACGAATGAAAAAGTAATAACGCCAATTTTAATACTGACTAACAAAAAAAAATCTGCTACAATTTAGCCCGCATGGAATTAATCAGTGTTCAAAATCTTACCAAAATATTCTACCCGCACCACAAAGCTCTTGTTGATGTTTCTTTTCAGATCAATAAGAGCGATTTTATTGTTATTGGCGGTGCAAATGGATCGGGGAAAAGTGTTTTGATGTCCATTCTTGCAGGCTTGGATGAGCAATCTTCTGGCAGGGTGATTTTTAATGCGAGTGAAAAAATCCGTATTGGATTGATTTTTCAAGACGCTGATGCTCAAATTTTAGGCGAAACCTGTGAAGAAGATATTTTATTTGGCGTGAAAAATCTAAAGATTACAAAAAATGAGCAAGAAAGCATTGTTGTTACGTCTTTGCAAAAAGTTGACTTGTTAGAAAAGCGTTTTGCTCAGGCACGCTTTCTTTCAGGTGGAGAAAAACGCCGTCTTTCTGTCGCAAGCATTCTTGCCTTGCAGTGTGATGTCATTATTTTTGATGAACCCTTCGCGAATTTGGACTGGAATGGCGTAAAACAGGTTTGCAAAATCTTGCATGATTTAAAAGCTGAAAAAAAAACGGTTTTAGTTTTAACGCATGAAATTGAAAAAATTCTTTCTTTAGCAAATCGATTTTTGATTCTTTTTAATGGAAGCCTTGTTTTTGATGACACTCCCGTTGCAGGACTTGAGCAAGATATTGAAAGCTGGGGGATTAGAAATCCACTGCTAAATTATTCTTCTATCAATGATTTATGGTGGGGAGAGTGAAAAAATCAATTTTTTGTTACCGCTGTGGAAATTCAGTTATTCACAAAATTCCCGCTATTTTTAAGCTGATTTTTGTTTGTTTTGTTTCAATTCGACTTTTTTCAAACCATAATTTTTTTTCAATTTCAACTCCGCTCAATCGTATTTTTTTTTATGGAATTCTCAGTTTTATTTTTTTCGTCTTGGCACAGACTCCGCTCAGTCATTTAAAAAAAATCAGTTTTGTACCAATTATTGGGCTTGCAATTACTCTTGCTCGCCTTATTGTATTGGCTCCTTCAGAAAATTCTGTGGCGAGTGTACAAAAATTTTTATTTTTTTACCTTGATTTTAACGGAGCAATTGAGGGAATTGTATACACCGCGAGATTTTTTATTAGCATGATTTTTTCGTTGGTGCTTTTTGAAACAATGTCGTTTTGGCAGTTGCTGAATGCTTTTGAATGCCTTGAAAAAATTTTTCCGTTTTTAAAAAAAATACATTTTAGTTTAATTATCAGTTTGACTATCAACTTTATCCCACAAATTTTTATTACGTGGCATAAAATCAATCGTGCAGCTATTGCTCGCTCTACAAAAAATCAAAATGTAATAAAAAAAACATACAGTTTTATTATGCAATTTTTTGCACTTCTTTCTTGTTTGCTTCAAAGTGCCGAACAAACTCGCAAAGCTGTTTTAAATAGAGGATTTTTCTAAAATTTTATAAAATTAAATTGCAAAAAAAATTAAATTGTATATAATTAGTATAGTTTTATAGGGGTGGGATACAATGCAAATTGCAAAAAGAAATGGCTCGGTTGAAATATATGATAATGAAAAAATTTTGAGTGCGATTCGGGGGGCTTTCAAAAGTGTGAGCTCTGATGAATCTAACCCTGTCATTATTCAAATGTCAGAAGAGATTAAAAATGAAGTGCAAAGCATGCACAAAAAAGGAATT
>JBOFSR010000030.1:0-12004 GCA_051651645.1 Treponemataceae bacterium
GATAAGGCTCGACAATAGCTCGCTACAAATAGAAGCGAATTGACGCTATACGTAAAAACTCACTGACTTTGTTCTGAGATGGAAGAGCGCTGAAACTTCGAATGCAACAAGTTGCATATAAGTTTTTACTTATCGACATAGTCCGACAATAGCTCGCTACAAATAGAAGTAAATTGACGCTATACGTAAAAACTCACAGCCTTTATTCTGAGTTGAGAGAACAACGAAGGTTCGAATGCAACAAGTTGCATATAAGTTTTTACTTGTCGACAAGCCTCGACAATAGCTCGCCACAAATAGAAGTATAGTGACGCTATACATAAAAACTCAAGGGGTTTGTTCTGAGTTGGAAGAGCAACAAAGATATGAATGCAACACGTTGCAAAGGTTTTATTGACCGTCTTAGGTTCGAATGCAACAAGTTGCATATAAGTTTTTACTTGTCGATAAGGCTCGACAATAGCTCGCTACAAATAAAAGTAAAGTGACGCTATACGTAAAAACTCACAGGCTTTCTTCTGAGATGAGAAAACAACAAAGGTTCGAATGCAACAAGTTGCATATAAGTTTTTACTTGTCGGATAGTCCGACAATAGCTCGCTACAAATAAAAGCATAGTGACGCTATACGTAAAAACTCACAGGATTTGTTCTGAGTTGGAAGAGCGCTGAAGGTTCGAATGCAACAAGTTGCAAGGGATTTATTGATCATACAAGGTAGTACTTGCTGGCAGTCCTAGCTTCGAATGCAACAAGTTGCATATAAGTTTTTACTTGTCGATAAGGCTCGACAATAGCTTGCTACAAATAAAAGTAAAGTGACGCTATACGTAAAAACTCACAGCCTTTATTCTATGTTGAGAGAGAAATGAAACTTCGACGGGGTGAGCGCTGAAGCTTCGACATTTTCAGAAAAATGCTTAAAACTAGATGATTTTTTTTTAGCATGATGATATAATCGCAGCTATGTTAGAGAAGATTACAAACACTTTTAGTTCGGTTATTCGTACGGTTTCTGGAAAGGCGACCATAACTGAAAAAAATATCGAAGACTATGTTGAACAGATCAAGATGGCACTTCTTGAGGCGGATGTTAACTTTCGTGTCGTTCGCCGCTTTGTTAATAGTACTATTGAAGAAGCAAAGGGTGAGAAGGTCTTGCGCTCGGTTAATCCTGGGCAACAATTCGTAAAGATTATTCACGATAAAATTATTGCTTTGTTAGGTGATGAAAAGCAAGATTTGAAGCTCAAAGGGCCTGATACGCAGTCGGTCATTCTCTTTTTGGGTTTGCAAGGTTCAGGTAAGACGACGTCGGCTGCTAAGTTAGCGGCGCGGCTTTTGAAAAGTGGTCGTAAGCCAATTCTTGCCGCCTGTGATTTAGTGCGTCCTGCTGCGGTGGAGCAGCTTTGTGTGCTTGGTCAAAAAATTGGCGTTCCTGTGTATAAAGAGGATTCAAAGGATGCGATCAAGAATGCTAAAAGTGCGCTCAGCTATGCAAAAAAGAATAATTTTGACACGCTTATTATAGATACGGCAGGGCGTTTGCAGGTTGATGAGCCTATGATGGATGAGATAAAGTCTATCAAAAAGGCGGTTAGTCCTGATGAGATTTTACTTGTTGCCGACTCCATGACGGGGCAAAGTGCGGTGGATGTTGCAAAGGCGTTTGATGAGGCACTCAATCTTACAGGGGTGATTCTTACAAAGTTTGACTCTGATGCTCGTGGAGGTGCAGCGCTTTCGTTAAAGTCAATTACGGGCAAGCCCATTTTGTTTATTGGTACGGGCGAGAAAATAGATGACTTTGAGCAGTTCTTTCCTGAGCGGATTGCCAGTCGAATTTTGGGCATGGGCGACATTGTTTCGTTGGTTGAAAAAGCCCAACAAACTATGGATGAAAAGGAAGCGCAGCTTCTTCAAAAGAAGATTTCAAATGAAACGTTTACCTTACAAGACATGCTCGATCAGTTGCAGCGAGTAAAGCAAATGGGGCCAATGGAAAGTTTGCTTGAGATGATGCCAGGGCTTGCAGGGCAAATTGATGAAAGTCAAATTGACACGAGTGGTTTAAAGTATCAAGAGGCAATCATTCAATCGATGACTAAAAAAGAAAGAGCAAACCATCTAATCATAGGGCCAAGTCGGCGAAAGAGAATTGCTCGTGGTTCGGGAACTTCCGTTGCTGAGGTTAATCGACTGCTCAAGCAATTTGAAAAGACCCGTCTTGCCATGAAAAAGATGAGCCGCAAAGGTATGCAAGAAAAGATGATGAAGCAATTCGGCGGCGGTTTTCCTTCTATGATGTAATCGCCAGAATACAAAGAATACACTCACTTGTCTGTGGCTATGCACATCTCATAGGCGTTTAAGGTGTTTCTAATGCCTGTGCGGTAAAAAAAATAGTATAGTTAGTATCTCTGATTGGCTATGAGGAGGAGAATGAAAAAGATTGTCTGCTTTTTGCTGTTGCTATTTGTCATATTCATTGCATCCGCATTTGATATAGAGTCCTCGCTCAAGGTTTTATTTGATGAGAATATTGAGTATGTTTCGTATGATAAGCTTTTTCAATCGTATAAAGAGCGAGATGTTACTATTGCCCAGCTGCGTTTGCAATTAGACAAGGCTACAAATATGCTTGCCCAGACACGTTTACAAAAAGGTTTTGACATGAACCTTTCAACGGGGGAGTCCTCGGCTACTTTTTCCCCTGATGGAACGAGTCTTTCTTTTAATCCAAACGTGAGTCTTTCTTTGCCCTTTGCAAGTAATCTTACGATTAGTGGCTCTGTTCCTGTCAATGTTGAGGTTAGTGGCAGTGAAAATGAAACAACTATTACAGGCAGTAGTGTTACTGTCTCTGCAGATATTATTTCTTCTGTTGCACAAAATCTTACTATTCAAGAGGAAAACGCTATTCGTGCCTTGTATGACGCACGGCAAAATTATCTCCAGCAAGAGTACGCACTAGAGAAAGAGTTTATTAATGAGATTAAATCGCTTTATACGTATGCGCATAATGTGTTGCTGGCTCAAAATACTTTGTATGATGCTCAGCTTGAGTTTGATTTAGTAAAAACGCAGGGCTTTAGTCAGGTTTCTGCAACGTATCGCTCAAAGCAGGTTGCCGTACAAACGGCTCAGTTTGACCTTGACGATAAAAACTTGCTTTTCAAAAGCGAGTTACGTAAGTTTATGTTCAAAAGTGGCTTTCAAAATCCTGTGATGGTTGCAGATATTCCCAAAGATGATTTACTTGATTTTACCGAGTTTGATCAGGGTGCCTTTAGTCAGCTAGAAAGTGCAAGCTGGAAACATTATCTTGCACAATTGCAACGTAAGGCTCAAAAGAGTTTTACGCTTACAGGGAATGGGGGCTATCAATATAAAGATCGCTCAAATGTTGGTGCTGCAATAGATAGTGAGCATCATGCTTTGGCAGGGCTTCAGGCTCAGTATCGTGGGTTTTCTGTTGGAGCGGGTGTTTCTGTTCCTGTAAACAAGCCAGAGAGGGTTAGCTCAACGTTTTCTTTGGGGTGGAACTTTCAAAATACCTTTGCCGATAAATATAAGGAGAAAAACCTTGACCTTGGTATTGAGCTAGAAGAGCTTTCTATTAAAGGGGCATTGGAGCAGTATGATATTGTCAAAGATGAGCGAATTCAAACACGTGAAAATCTTTTGTGGAAGCTCTCTGTTCAAACGGAGCATGTGGAAATCTATAAAGATTATTTGCAGCAGTCAACGCTGTGGTTTGACAGGGGATTAATTAGCGTTACTCAATTTAATCAAGCAAAACGTGATTACTCAACGGCATTAATCACGCTGATTAGTACCCAATTGAGTTGTTTGATTTATAACTTTGAAACAAAGAGTTTCTTTGTGGTAAAATAAGGATACTAGATGAAAAAAAAGACACGGCTAAAACTTATTATTTTCGCGCTCTGTATGCTGGTATTGATTATCGCTATTTCATTATTGCGTGGTTATTTTGAAAGCAAGTCAAACTCTTTGGTTAGTTATACGGTTCGCAAAGAAATGTATGAAAACAATATAGAAATATCGGGGAATATTGAGGCGGCAAATGAGCAGAAAATGCAATCCCCTGGGGAGTCAACCGTTGTTAAAGTATATGTTAAGCAAGGAGACAGGGTAAAACAGGGGCAGCTTTTAGTTGAGCTTGATAGCACAAGTGAAGCGTATAATCTTGCTCGTCTTGACTATGATATTGAGCAAAAGCGTCTTTCTGGTGCTTTAAAGGAAATACAGCTTGCCTTAAAGCAGCGAGTTTCGTATGTCAAAAACTTAAATGATCGTAAATTCTTTGCAAACTTTGATGGAATTGTTGCAAAGCTTAGTATAAAAGAAGGTGAGGTTACAGACATTAAAGATGAGGTAGGTGTTATTATCGACCGCAGCTACCTTAAAGCTTCTGTTGAAATTGTTGAAACTGATGCTAATAAGTTGCAATCGGGGCAAAAGGTTTTATTTACCTTTCCTGCGTATAAAAGCCGTGAGCCTGTTATTGGCTATGTGGAGTCATTCCCTGCTGTTGGGCGGATTACTACGCGCGGTGCAACGGTTGTTGATGCAGAGATTCGCATAGAAAATCCTCCTGATCAAATCCTTACAGGGTTTTCTTTTACTGGTAAGATTGAAATTAGTCCTCCTCGTGAAGTGCTTATTGTTGAAGCTCAGGCGATTGGGTATGAGCAGGGTAAAGCCTTTGCTGAGGTGCAACAAAGTGATGGCGGTTATAAACGAGTGGATGTAGAAGTTCGCCCTTATGGGCAGTCTTTTGTAGAAATTGCACTCGCTCTCAAAGAAGGTGATATTCTAAAGCAACAAAGCCTTAGTCCTCGTAGTGGTAGGCTGAATCAGCGGGGGCGCCCGCCGTCAACTGCTGCGGCAGTGAGAGCTCGGTAGTAAGATATGAGTAGTTTAATTGAGTTGCAAGATGTAAAACGTGTTTATCAAATGGGAGAAGAAACGGTTCGTGCTTTAGACGGGGTAACGTTTAGCATTGCAAAGGGCGAGTTTGTCTCTATTATGGGGCCTTCTGGGTCAGGCAAGTCAACGTGCATGAATATGATTGGCTGTCTTGATACGCCTTCTGCAGGAGATGTCATCATCAATGGTAAAAAGACTCGTCACATGAATGAAAAAGAGTTGGCTCTTTTGCGTAACCAAACTGTCGGTTTTGTGTTTCAGCACTATCATTTGCTTTCAAGTCTTACTGTTTTGGAAAATGTTATGCTTCCGTTACGCTATAAAAAAGTACCTATAGAGGAGCGCAGGGAAAAAGCTTTTGCCGCGTTAGATAAAATGGGATTATCTGATCGGTTGAATCATCGGCCAAATGAACTTTCTGGCGGACAAAAGCAACGTGTTGCCATTGCTCGTGCAACCGTTACTCAGCCCAAAATTATTCTTGCTGATGAGCCAACTGGAGCCTTAGATTCAGAGACGGGACAAAGTGTCATAAATCTTTTTCGTCAAATTAATAAAGAAGGCACAACTATTATTATCATTACTCATGATCAAGGGATTGGCAATACTACACCACGCAGTTTGCGTATTTTTGACGGCGTGATTAAAGAGGATGTCTACAATGATTGAAGACTTTTTTAACGCATTAAAAAACTTTAAGCAAAATAAAGTTCGCACGCTTTTGTCTCTTCTTGGTGTGATTATCGGTGTTGCATCCGTTATTGTCATTACTACCGTTGGGGCAAGTGCAAGTGCAAAAATTATGAATTCCTTTGGCTCTGCGGGGCTTGACCTTGTAACGGTAATGTCTGGAGGAATGCGTTCCTCGCGCAATACCTTTGTAATGAATGATGCTCTTCGTCAAAAAGTATTTGATTCTATAGAAGACATTAATGCAATTTATTACAAGAATACCTTACAAGGCACACTTTTAAAAGATGAGCTTGATGTTTCTGTTGCCGTGAACGCCATTGAGTACGGTTTTATGGATGCTCAAAGTCTTGAAATTGATTACGGTGCTACTTTTAGTGTCAGTGATTTTGTTCATGGCAGTCAAAATATCATTCTCGGCAGTGAAACAGCCGCTGCTCTTTTTCCGCAGGGCAATGCTATTGGAGAAAATTTAATCCTTGATTCAAGCGGAATAAAATTTGGCTTTACGGTGATTGGTGTTCTTAAAACTCTTACAAATATGGTTGAAACTCCAGATAGCGCTGCGTACGTGCCACGTGAGTTTTATATAAAAAAAATTGCCCCCAATCCGAATGCTTCTACAATGACAATTCAAGTAACAAGCGAGAAAGTTGTAACGGCTATCAACAATGCAATGACGGCTTTTATTGAAAAAGAGACAGGCAATCCGTATGCTGCAAACGTTTTTTCAATGACAACCATGCTTGAGCATTTTCAGGAAACAAATAAAACGATGAATATGCTTTTGACAGGAATTGCTGCAATTTCCTTGCTCGTTGGGGGAATCGGTATTATGAATATCATGATTGTTACGGTAACTGAGCGTAAAAAAGAAATAGGAATTCGAAAAGCACTCGGTGCAACGCCCAACGCAATTAGAAGTCAATTTCTTGTTGAGTCTGCGACAATCTCCTTGCTGGGAGGATTTTTTGGCATTCTTGTGGGACTTATTATTAGTGCTATTGTTGCGTATATTCTTACATGGCCGTTTATTGCAGATTGGTTCACTGTTTTTGGCTCTTTTATATTTTCTGCGGGAGTTGGCGTCTTTTTTGGACTTTCCCCTGCCTCACGTGCGGCAAAACTCAATCCCGTTGATGCTCTTGCAAGCGAGTAAGATTATTCAGCCCCTGAAGAATTGCTTTGGAAATAAAAAAAGCTACTCGTATTGAGTAGCCTAAAAATAGCAGGAGGAGGACTCGAACCTCCGACCTCCGGGTTATGAGCCCGACGAGCTGCCAACTGCTCTATCCTGCGTCGTTGTTTAAAGTATATTTTATTTGATAAAAAGTGTCAAGCTATTAATAGACAAATTGTTTGCCCTGTAAACTGCAAATATCGTGAGCTAAAAGCTGAGCTCTTTTGCTTTTGGATTATTTTACTTTACCTACAAAAGAAAAACTGCTACAATTTAGTAAAAATCTTAGACAATTCAGGTAAATTAAGGACAAAGTATGACAACAACAGAAACCGAAGTCATTTCTTTTGTGCAAGAAAATGATGTAAAATTTATTCGCCTTGCATTTTGCGATCATTTTGGCGTTCAAAAAAATATTTCCATTATGCCAAGCGAGTTGGGAAAGGCTTTTTCGCATGGAATTCCCTTTGATGCTTCGATGCTCAACTATCAAGTTGCCTCCGATTTATTTCTTAAGCCCGATCCGCTAACGCTAACAATTTTACCGTGGCGTCCGCAGCAAGGGCGTGTTGTTCGGTTTTTTTGTAATGTTTTCAATCAAGATAAAACACCTTTTTTGCAGGATTCTCGCTCAATTTTAAATGCCGCACAAAAAAAATGTGCCGAAAGAGGACTTTCAATACAAATTGGGACAAAGTGTGAGTTTTATTTATTCAAAACTGATGAAAACCAAAGTGTGAGTTTCCAGCCAATTGATAATGGGGGCTATTGCGATATTGCACCGCTCGACAAGGCAGAAAATGTCCGTCGTGAAATATGTCTTGCCTTGGAGCAAATGGGTATTCAGCCTGAGTCTTCTCACCATGAAAAAGGGCCTGGTCAAAATGAAATTGACTTTAAGGCTAACTCTGTGGTAACCGCGGCAGATAATTTTATTAATTTCAAATCTGTTGTAAAGGCAATCGCAGCCCAGCACGGCTATTTTGCTTCTTTTATGCCAAAGCCTCTGTTTGATAATTACGGCAGCGGCTTGCATATCAGTCTTTCTGTTTCAGAAAATGATAAACCCTTGGATTGTAGCAGGTTAAATTCTTTTGTTGCAGGGATTATGGCTCGTGTGCGTGAAATGAGTTTTTTTCTTAATCCGCTTTCTAATTCATATAATCGCTTTGGTGAGCATAAAGCACCGCAGGATATTACGTGGTCAAAAGAAAATCATTCTCAGCTGATTTATATTCCAGAACGGGAGGACGGAATTTTTGAGATTCGATCGCCTGATTGCACAATTAATCCGTATTTGAGTTTTGCCTTGATTGTACATGCAGGGCTTTTGGGGCTTGAAAATACCGAGCAGCTTCCGCCAGAAATGACTGCGATTTCAGTAGATGAGGGAGAAAAATCCTTGCCCGTTTCACTTAAAGAGGCGGTAAGCATTGTAGAAAAATCGACCTTTGTGAAGTCAATTATTGGGGAATCCTTGCTTAGTCAACTATGTGCACTCAAGCAGAATGATTTAATAAAAAACAACGAACGAGATCTGTTTTTGCGTGATTTTACGATTATGTAGCGGCAGGCAACGCAATGGAAAATATTTTAATCATTAGTGCAAATGAAAATTTAACGCAAAAACTTGAAGCCTTGATTGGTCAAAAAATTTGCTATGCAAAAATTACAATTGCCAAAGACATCCATTGTGCCAAAAAAAATATTGCTGAAAAATCCTATGATCTTTCGGTCGTTGATTCGTCGCTCATTTTGATTGAAAGCGATTTTTTAGCGTTTCTTTCTCAACAAATATTGCAAATTATTTATCTGGTTGACAGAACGCATAATTTTTATGAAGAGCTTTCCCTTTTTACTTTGAATTTACCGTTAATTACCGAAGATTTTTTTACGGCATTGCATTTTGCAAGCATTGCTTTTAATAAGATTAATCAATTTCGCCAAGAAAATACAAAGCTGCAAAATAAAATTGAACAAATAAAACGTATTGATCGGGCAAAATGTTTGCTTGTTGAGCATTTGCAATTAAGCGAGGCAGAAGCCCATCGTTTTATTGAAAAACAAGCCATGGATTTGCGTCTTAGTCGTGGTGCCTTTGCCGAAAAAATCATTGAGCAGTATAAAGGCTCGGCTAATACCAATAAAGGATTTGGGCTGACTTAGCGTTGTGCCATATTCGCCGCTTATGCTAAAGTATTGACTTAAATCTCAAGATTTTATACAGTTAAGGCATGAAAGTCATTCGCTTAGGGGACGATGTATTACGAAAAAAAGCTCAGCCTGTGCAAGAGGTCACTGATGAGATTCGCTTGCAAATTGATAAAATGTTTGATCTTATGAAACAAGAGGACGGCATTGGACTTGCAGCTCCGCAAGCAGGAATTTCTTTACGGTTTTTTATTGTGCTTATCAATGATGGCGTCAAGCGTGTGTTTATTAATCCTCAAATTATTGCAACTTCGTATGAAACTGAGTTTTTTGAAGAAGGCTGTTTGAGTGTTCCGCAAATTTATGGCGAGGTTGAGCGCCCGTCAAAGATAACTATTCAGGCTTTGAATGAAAAAGGAAAGCCTTTTACGCTGGAGGCGAGCGGAATTTTAGCACGCGTTATTCAGCACGAGTATGACCATCTTGATGGAGTTATTTTTATTGACCGCGTTAGCCCTGACTTTAAGCAAAAAATTGAAAAAAAGTTTGCTCAGTTAAAAAATCACAATGCGACAGGTGATGTGTAGATGCTGCGAGTTTTGTATGCAGGAACGCCTGATGTTTCAACGCAGCCGTTGATTGATCTTGCGTTGAGCAATAAAGTCCAGATTGTTGGAGTTTTGACAAATCCTCCAACACCGCAAGGACGAAGTTCAAAATTAATTGAAAGCCCTGTGCATCAAGCTGTTTGTGCTTTAAATGCGACGCGTGAAAGTTCTAATCAAATTGAAGTTTTTTCGCCAGCCAAACTTGATCAAGCGGTGCGTGATAAAATAAGCTTTTTGCAGCCAGATATTTTGGTTTGTTTTGCGTATGGCAAAATCTTTCGCCCTGTTTTTTTGGATTTATTTCCTTTGGGCGGTATTAACTTGCATCCGTCGCTTTTGCCTAAGTATCGAGGGCCTGCTCCAATTCCATCAGTGATTTTGAATCAAGAAAAAGAAACAGGAATTACCGTGCAGCGCTTGTTTAATGAAATGGATTCGGGCGATATTTTATTGCAAACACGGTTTTCTCTTATAGGACGAGAGACGAGCGAGTCGCTTTTATCAGATGTAAAGGCTCAAGGCGGGGCATTGCTTTTGGATGTGCTTTTACAAATCGAGGCAGGAGTGCAAAACGATACTCCCCAAAACCATGAAGAGGCAACATTTTGCTCAATGCTTTCAAAGAATGACGGCAAAATTGACTGGGAAAAATCAGCGTATCATATTGATGCACAAATTCGTGCTTTGTATCCGTGGCCAAAGGCTTTTACTCACGTTCAGGGAAAAACGCTTTTTTTGCTCAACTCGGAAGTTGTTGACATAGGCATATCTACAACACAAAAGATTGGAACAATTATTGGCTCAAATGAAAAGGGGCTTTTGTTTCAAGCAGGGGATGGAGTTGTTGCCGTTTCGACGCTTCAGTGGCAGGCAAAAAAAATGCTTGCATGGAAAGATTTTTTGAACGGAAATAAAGACCTTATAAATTCAATTTGTGAATAAAATACTTTTATCACTATCGCAAAATCAAGGAGTTATTATGAAATCAAGTTTAGATAGACTGTTGGATAAAGGCAAAGGAGTTGTCTCCTCAATTGATGAAATTCGCCTTACTCCCAAAAATTTGATTTTGCTTTCGATTGCAATCGTGGCATTTTTTACCGTGCTTACGCTTGTTTTTTTCTTTGCCTTTGTTGATGGCGAAGAGCAAGTTATGGTGCCAAATGTGATGGGAAAATCTCTTTCTGAGGCACTTGTTGAAATGCAGGTAAAAGAATTGTATCCAAAACTTGTATTGCAGTATTCGGACAATCCTTTTGATAAGGGGCGCGTTTTGAATCAGGAGCCACTTGGGGGAGTTATTACCAAAGCGGGAAAACGCATTACGCTGACTGTAAGCCAAGGGCCAATTCTTGCAAATGTTGAAGACTATATTGGGAAAAATATTAATGACGTTCAACTCCACATTCAAACTATTTTCCCTGATGTGCAAAAAGCCTTATTAACCGTTGATACTCCGTTGTACGTTTATTCTGACAAGAGCGAGGGCACGATTATTGAGCAGCATCCGCTACCTGAGTCGCCTATTGTGGATCGAACGCCGTTAAAATTTGTTGTTAGCCGTGGCTCTGAGCATGTTACTGTTGATGTACCCAACCTTGTGGGAATGACCGTTGATCGTTTGTATGCACACATGGAAAAAACGCAGCTGGAAATTGATTTTTCTACTCGCATTGCACAAGCCGATGATGCCTTTGGCACCGTTGTTTCGCAATTGCCTGAGGCACAAACTACTATTAATCGAAGTTCTCGCATGGGGGCTGTAATTGCAGTGCCTTCTACCAAAAGTGAAAAAATGATTTATGGCGTTGCAACAACTGACTTGCCAGAATATCCGTATCCTTTGACAATTACGGTAGATATCGTTGGTGAATCAGGGGAAAAAGAAAAACTTACAACGTTTAGACATTCAGGGGGATCTTTTTCATTTCCTTATTCGCTGTCAGCAGGAACGATTATTATTTTTTCAATCGGAAGCGAAGAGATTTATCAAACGATTGTTGAGTAGAATGGCTTGTTAAACAACTATATGCAAACAATGCGTTTCATGATACAATCAAGCAAATGAGAAAATATAAAAATACTGAGGAAATGGATGATGTTGTTGAGGCAAGTCCGTTTGACGAACAAAAAATATATAAAAATCTTCCACTTGTGGTGATTGTGGGGCGGCCAAATGTGGGAAAATCGACGCTTTTTAATCGATTTTTGCACCAGCGGCGTGCTATCACTGATCCAACTCCAGGCGTTACCCGTGATCCTATTGAGGAGCCGTGTTTTATCAATGGTCATCCTATTCGTGTGATGGATACAGGCGGTTTTAAGCTTGATCGCATAGCAAACTCTATGGAAGCTGTTTTGGATGAGCTCGTCGTTGAAAAAACGGTTGAGTCGCTTAAAGAGGCCGATTTAATCCTTTTATT
>JBOFSR010000031.1:0-18519 GCA_051651645.1 Treponemataceae bacterium
AGACAGAGGTTGTGCCGTTCTCAAAAAAGCAAATCTTTATTTCACTGGATCCATTTTGTCCTCAGGATTTAGAAGATGAGCTTGAAGGCTTAATTGAATTTCTTGTAGCTGATGGTTTTAAGCAGTGGGTGGTAAATAATCCCGCTCACATTGGAATGCTTAAAAAATATGATGTAAAAATTATTGCGGGCCCCTATTTGTATGCCCTAAATCGCTGGGCTGTTTCGTGGCTTGAAAATCAAAATATTGTCGCCTCCATTTCTCCGCACGAGGCCTCCTTTGATGCCTTGCAAGAAATTTATGATAAAAAGCACCGCTCCCGTTTGATTGTAACTCTTTTTGTTTATCCTGCTCTTTTTAGAATGCGATTCAAGATGCCACAAAGTTATGATTTTTCATATTTTACGGATAAAGAAGGAACGGTTTTCAAATCTCTTTCAACGCCTGATGGTTCGTTTGTATTGCCAGATAATCCTTTTTCAATTATTGATAAAGTCAAACAATTGCGTGATAAAGGCTTTACGCACTACTTGATTGATATGTCAAAAATTGATGTGAAAAAAAATCAGTTTAAGCAAATTATGCAAGCTGCTTATAAGGCTCAAGTTTTGCCAGAAACGAGCAGGTTTAACTGGAAAGACGGTTTTTATGATGCGGAGAAAATTGAAGCCTATAGAGAAAAAGCTGAAGCGTACAAGGTTGCAAAATACAAGGCTAAGCAAAAAGCAAAGCAAGATAGTCGAGCAAATAGTGCATATAAAAAAGGGAGCCCGCGAAATACTCACTTTACCAGCAAAAAGCCATCACGTAAAAAGTAGCTTTTGTAGTCTAATGCCTCTGGAACGCGTACTCTTGCATAAGAGCCTTGTTTGTTATATATTAAATAAAAAAATTGTCTTACATAGAAGGTGTTTAGGTGACTTCCGTTAAACGCGTTTTACTTAGTCTTATTATTTCAATTACAATTTTCTTAGGGGTTGCTCTTTTTTCACAATCAGACTTGTACTCGCTTGTTGAAATGAAGTTATATCAGCAAAATATCATTGATGGTGTAACCGAACAGTTGAAAACAGTGAGTGGCTACATGACGCTCTATACAGAAAGCTTAAATCAAGCTTTTTCTCCCTTTGTGCAGCAAGATTCTATTCGCCGTGTTTTTTCTCCCGTTCAAACTGATGAAGATATTCAAGATCGCACAATGCAATTTGGAAAACTGAGTGAAGAAAATTATGGCTTGCTCGGTTTTCGAATTATAGACCGCAGCGGAAAGCGAATTCATTACAGCTCATTTAGTAAAGACATTCTTGAAAAGACAAAAACTCAATTGTCATATAAAAATTATAACGAGGATGCCGCAGAGATTTCTTTTAATCTTCTTTCTGTGGAAGAAAATGGTAGCCCGCGGATAATTTTTGATACAAATTTTGATCAATTAATTGTTGCCTATCCATTTACCGACTCGTACCTTTTGTACCGTGGGACAGCATTGTTTTATATTTCTTCCTCTGGACTTGCACGCTTTTTAGCAAAGCATAATATTATTAGCATTAGTGACAATATTCGTCTTTTGGGGCAAACACCCAGTGAATCATTGCCGCAAGCACAGGGCATTGTTTTATTTGCACCGCATGTTGGCACAAGCATTTTTCTCAATGAAATTCAATTTAAGTGGAATAATAAACTTTTTTCAAGTGAGAGACTGTTTTCATCAAGTGACCAAACTCTGTGGCTTTTATTTTCACATGAAATGCCAAATGAAATGGTTATTAGTAGCGTTTTTCCAGAGTCGTATTTTGTGCTTGATAAGGCCATTCGTGCTATTTTATTTTGGACTTTTTTTATTTGTACCTTTTTTATTTGCCTTGGAATTTTGGCAATCAAGCAGGATGATTTAACAATAATTAAAGATAAGATTCGGCGTTTTCAGTTTTCGCTTGTTGAAGAGCTTTATGAGAAAAACGAGGATATCGATTGGAAAACCTTAAGCGAAATAATTAGAAACAAACGGCATGAAATAATTGAATCCCTTGTTGCAAGCAGTTTTTCAGAAAAAAAAATACAGAAATATCAGCATGAAATTGATGTTATAATTGAGAAAAACTGGATACAAATTCTTTCAATTATTGAAACATACATCCCATCGTTAAAAATCTTGAAAGAGGAAACAGACGGTAAAAAAATTGTTACGACTGCCGAGCTCGTTGATGCGATGATGCAAAAAAATGAGGGGCGAAAAATCCTTGCAAGAATTTGTGTTAATAAAACTGATTTAAAATCAAAATTTAAAAATACCGAAAAAGAATTTATTCATGAAGAAGATTTTGAAGAAATTGAAGATGCCGATGAAGCGGACGATAAGGCAAGCCTAAAGGTTAAGGGGCTTTTATCAAGAATTTTGAAAGTTGACCCCGAGACGGATTATGCTTCCTTTGGTGAAGATTATGAGGATTTGGATGAGCTTGATGATTTAGAAGATATTGAGGATGATAAAATTGTGATTCCTGTTGCACAAATTGCCAAAAGTTATTCGTCGATACAAAGTGATTTTGCTAAAAGCAAACGCCACAAAGGCTTACTTGAAAAAAATATAAATAAAGATGCCGTAGGTATTGTCAAAAAAACTTCGCGAGATAAAAAGGCGTTTAGAAAATTTGAAAAACGCATAGCAAATTACGGAAAATAGAGATAAGCGAAAAAAAACCTTCATACTTGATGAAGGTTTTTTGTTTTCTCGTGTTATTTGAACTTAAGAAGCGATTTGTCGTAATCTTTTGGGGGTTTAAATCCTAAAAGATTTATACATGTTGCCGCAAGAGAGCTAATTCCCAAACCTTCGTTAAGAGTTTTATCATATTCACCTTGACTTGCAGGATCATAAATAATTCCTGGTACAGGATTTAACGAGTGAGCCGTTTTTGCTTTTGGCGTTCCATCTTCTTTTTTTGCAACGCTACCATCTTTTTTGTGCTCATACATATCATCTGAGTTTCCATGATCTGCAGAAAGCACCATGATTCCGCCTGCTGCATCAATAGCTTTTTTGAGGCGCCCCAGTTGTAGATCCATTGCCTCCATCGAGCAAACAACAGCGTTGAAAATACCTGTATGGCCAACCATATCTCCATTGGGAAAATTCAATCGAATAAAATCGTATTTTTCACTTTTGATTGCTTCAAGAACTTTGTCGGTAATTTCCGCACATTTCATCCAAGGACGTTGTTCAAACGGCACAACATCGCTTTTTACTTCCACATAATCTTCAAGTTTTTCATCAAATTTGCCTAATCGATTTCCATTAAAAAAGTACGTAACATGTCCATATTTTTGCGTTTCACTAATTGCCAGCTGACGAACGCCTGATTGAACGAGGTACTCGCTCATAACATTATCAATCGCTGGAGGGCTAACCAAATATTGCTTAGGAATATGCAAGTCGCCGTCATATTCCATCATGCCTGCGTATTCAACTTTTGGTATGCGAATGCGGTCAAACTTATCAAATTCAGAGCCTGTTTCAAATGCCGCAGTTAGCTCCAAAGCACGATCGCCTCTAAAGTTAAAGTAAATCACGCTATCGCCATCGTTTATTGCACCGATAGCTTTTCCATTATCGGTAATAACAAATTCTTTTAAGTCCTGATCGATGATCCCTGGGATTTCTTTTCGATACGTTTCAACTGCTTCTTTTGCGCTTGAAAATGCTCGTCCCTTACCCAGTACATGACAGTTCCAACCACGCTCAACCATTGACCAATCAGCATTATAGCGATCCATGGTTAAATACATTCGTCCGCCGCCTGATGCAATTTTTGCATCAAAGTTATCCGTGTTCAGTGTTGCTAAATACTCTTCAAATGGATTGATATAATCTAAGGCACTTGTTTCGCCAACATCACGACCGTCAAGCAACGCATGAATACGAACTGTTTCTACGCCGTCACGCTTTGCTGTTTCAATCATTGCTTTGAGGTGGTCAATGTGGGAGTGAACGTTTCCGTCAGAAAAAAGTCCAATAAAATGTAACGTTGATTTATTGTTTTTTGTGTTTGCTACAAGGTTTTTCCATGTGTCGGCGGCAAACATTGCACCTTTTGCAATGGAGTTTGATACAAGCTTTGCACCCTGAGCAAAAACCCGTCCGCAACCAATTGCATTATGCCCAACTTCACTGTTTCCCATGTCATCATCAGAAGGAAGCCCAACCGCCATTCCATGTGCTTTTAGTTTTGTTTGGCAACTTAAACTTGCAATGTGATTTAAGTTGTCCATTCGGCTTGCTTTAACCGCATCCCCTTCCTCATATTTGCCATAGCCAACGCCATCCATGATAACTAGAACTAAAGGCCCTTTTCGCCCTTTCCATTTTGAGTTTTTTTCTAATCCTTTCATATAATAAATCCTTATTTGTCACGATTTTATCGCGTTTAAATTGAGTTGATAATTATTTGATTAAAAAAATTATCACGCCTTTCAGAAACTCTATTATAGAAAGAAAAAATGATTTTTTCAATGGGGAGTTAGCGAATTTTGTTTGAGAATAGTATTTTATTTAAATGCTACTCTCTCTTCTTTTTTTTAGTGTAAATAAATATATTTTTCTATCCTAAAAAAGCTATTTTTACATGATGAGGGTCTTCCTTTTTTTGCATTGACAGTTTCATAGTTTTCCTTTATACTGATGCAAGTTTTAATATGAATGATGAGTTAAAAAAGGCTTTTCAACGGCAAAATGCTGGCGATGAGTTCATTAAAGTTACAGATCTCCCCAACAAACCGCTCACATCAGAGCAAAAAGTTCAGTTAAACCGCAAAGGAAACGTTTTATTTAATTCAGGCGATATTATTGGTGCATTGAAAATCTACAAAGCAACGGGCTATTCTGATGGTCTTGTTCGTGCTGGTGATAAATTTGCAGAGCAAGGCAAAGAGATCGATGCATTAAAATTATATTATCTTGCACACAGTAAAATAAAAACAGAATATGTAAGCTCAAAACTTGCACAACTAATATCATCAGTGATGCAAGAAAGGACAGAATAACTATGGACGATTTTTTTCTACAAATGCCATCTCAAGAAAATTCAATGGATTTTTCTGAGGCGGACGAGAAAACAAAGCAAATTTCTGATTTATCAAAAGAAGGATATCAATTACTAAAAGACGGCGAAGTTGATTCCGCTATTGAAATTTTTAATAAAATTCTTGCAATCGATGAAAACAATAATTATGCACTGGTTGGCCTCGGTGATGCAGAGCGCCGCCGAAATAATATTTCAAAGGCAGAAGACTATTATAATCAATGCATTACTTTTTATCCAAACAATAACTACGCCCTATTCGGACTCGCTGATTGTTACAAGATAAACCGACAACATCAAAAAGCCATTGATATTTGGAAAAATTACGTTAAACAAGATCCAGAGAACATAGCAATTTTGACACGCATTGCAGATGGATATCGCAAGTTAAAAGACTTCAAAAACTCTAAAGTGGAATATTTAAAAGTTTTAGACATCGATAAATCAAGTGCTTATGCACTTATTGGCCTTGGACATTTACATTTTGATTTTAGAGAATACCGAGATGCACTGTATTACTGGACACGCGTGCTTGATATTGCAGGCTATGAAGTCGATATTCGCATTCTCACCTCAATTGGAAATTGTCATCGAAAGCTTAAAACCTTTGAAAGTGGCATATATTATTTTGAGAGGGCTCTTGAAATGTCGCCTAATAATTTTTATGCGCTTTTTGGTTTAGCTGATTGCTATCGAGGATTAAAACAACAAACAAAATCAATTGAATACTGGAATAAAATTTTAGAGGGTGATCCTAATAATAAAGTTATCTTAACTCGACTAGCAGATGCGTACCGTCACCTAGAAGATTACGACACAGCATCAAATTATTATCAAAAGGCACTCAATATTGAATTTGACACCTATGCCGTTTTGGGGCTGGCCTTAATCAGCAAAATACAGGGCAAGTACGATGATGCTATCAAAAGTCTCACACGCTTAATCGAGGCTGATCCAAAAAGTTCACGACTTTATTTAGATTTAGCAGATTGCTATGTTGAACAAAATCGAAAAACAGACGCAATCCAAGCTCTTGAGCGATTTCAAAAACTTGGATTAAGAAATTATAACGTTGCTGAGGCACTTGATAGAATCAAGCAGTCTTTGTAAGCATATATGCAAACATCAACTGAACAAGAAAAAAAACATATTTTATCGTATGTACCACAAGAAATAGTCGCTTTTTTTCCAAATGAGCCTGCATTCCGTGCAAAGCAGATTTTTAAGTGGCTTTCAAAAAATATTAAATCATTTGACGAAATGACAAATATTTCTCCCGCTTTACGTCAGCAATTAACGAATGATTTTTTTCTTTTTTCTTCTATAATAAATCAAAAGCTTGAAGATTCTGATGGAACGGTAAAGCTACAAATCCAATTATATGACAAAGCTTGCATTGAGGCGGTTTTGCTCACGGACATCGAAGGGCGAAAAACCGCGTGCCTTTCTTCCCAAGTAGGCTGTGCCATGGCATGCACTTTTTGTCAAACGGCAAAGCTAGGTTTTTTGCGAAATCTTTGTGCAGGGGAAATAATTGAACAAGTTTTATTCCTTGAGCAAATTGCTGAAAAAATCGACAACTTTGTTTTTATGGGAATGGGCGAGCCACTTGATAATTTAGCGGAAGTTAGAAAGGCTATTCAAATTTTAACTCATCCCGAGGGAGCAAATTTTTCAAAGCGTCGATTCACCCTTTCAACCTCTGGATTAATTAAGCAAATCTACGATTTAGCGGATAATGGGCCAGACATAAAACTTGCCGTCTCCCTAACAAGTGCGAATGCTGAAAAACGTCAAAAACTCATGCCAATTGCAAAGACAAACAATCTTTTTGATTTACAAAAAGCCATTCAATATTACACTGAAAAAACAAATTCCCGCTGCACAATCGAAATTCCGCTTTTGTCAGGAGTTAATACTGACGACGAAGCTATTAAAGAGCTTGTACAATTTTGTGCCGATTTATCGATACACATAAATTTGATTCCATGGAATAAAGTTGAGGGCATTTCTTTTTCTGAGCCAACACAGGCTGAAATAAAAAAAATCATGCAAAAATTAGAAAAAGCAAATATTCCTGTAACGCTACGAGCAAAACGTGGCAGAAAAATCGGCGGAGCGTGCGGTCAATTAGGAAAAACAACGACCAACTAGCCTAGGTTTGGCTCAAAACTATATTCGTAAGCCTTACTCTGAAAATAATCGTTGATACGACCACGTACTGAGTTCTAGTACATATGGCAAGTCATCAAAATGAGCAAGATAATGCTCGCCATAGATATAAAAAGTGACTTGGTGATTTCCTTTTTGCGATTCAAAGTATACCGTAGTAGCTTCATTAAGATTTTCAACTATTTTTGCTGAGAAAATCCCACCACCACGCATTGTTAATAACCGATGCAAAAAATCATCCGCCGCAGTATTTTCTTGCATAGAGCGAGTGAAACTTTCTGTCTTGTTTTCTTTTATGTAAGAGAAGCGTTTTATTTCATTTGCATTTAATTGATTGTACTGTGGAATGATAGTCATATCTGCCCAAAAAGTTTTGTCAAAAGTTAAAAACTGCTGCAAATTATTTTCTGTGCTATAAATTATTTTTTTGTTCAAGGCGTACAAAAAAATTTTATTACCAATAATATTTTTTGCCCCAAGTATTATTTTAGAAAAAGACTTTTCATTGCTCTCTATTTCTACTAAAAAACCATCGGAATCACTAAGCCCATATCGATCAATTGATTTTAAATTATTTGCCTGAACACTCAATACTCGTTCTGCAGCAAAAAGTTGAAAAAAATTATCTAAAACTTTTTTATCAACAAGAAATTTTACCTCGTTGTGCGTTGCCCACCACAGATTATCTTGTTTCTCAATGCGAAGTTTTTCATCTCCTTGAGAAACAGATATTTGCGTTGCACCAGCAAGATATTTTTTATTAAATAAAACAGACGAAATATTTTTTGTTTTTCTTTCTTGCGGCAAGATATAATAGCCTAAAATAAAAACACAGGCTAAAATCAGACAAGAAATTATTTGCACATACAGAGTTTTTTTATAAGTCATAAAATTCCCTTTTTGATTGCTTTTACGGTACGCTTATAGTATACTAAACGAACAAAAAAATAAAGCTAAGGGATTATATGAAAAACATAATCATTAGTATCCTACTATTGTTGACCATAGGATGCAGGAGCTCTAAAGCTTTGCCAATTGTTAAATTTACAAATGAAGTAAATTATATTGACAAAGATAATCAAAAAGCAAAAATTATATACTACTCACTTTCTGATTATTCACTGCATTATGCAAAAATTTTCATAAATGACGTATTCCTTGTAGCACTGCCGCAAATAATCTCGGGGGCAGGTGTTCGCTACACAGATGGCTACAGATACACCCTGTGGGTTCAAGGAGAAAAAGCGTATCTTGAACGTCCAAACAGAAACAAGGAATGGGAAGTTTACATTGTATTTACGCAGGTAAAGGAAGACGATAAAGTTTTATGACAATTGCCGATATGCTAAAAATATTAAATCTGTCAGCAGACGCATTTTCTTGTGAGATGGAAAATATAAAAACAAAACTTGAATCTTATGTTGATGAGCTTTATTTATTCAACAGTGCTTTTGATCTTGTCGGAGCCCAAAGCAAAGATAAAATTATAACGCACCACATTTTTGACAGCTTAAATGCCTTTGAGGTGATAAAAAATAAGGCTCGTGAAATTCAGCAAAAAAAGCAGAAAAATATTAGCATTGCAGACGTCGGATCGGGAGCAGGATTACCTGGAATTCCCCTTGCTATTTGCATGCCAGAGTTTCAATTTTTTCTTGTCGAGCGAATGAGCAAGCGCTGCTCTTTTTTAGAAAACTGCATTGCAATCTTAGGATTAAAAAATGTTAGCGTTATTAATACAGAAATTGAAAAGCTGTCTAAGCTAAATGATTATGATCCGTTTGATTTAATCACTTTTAGAGCATTCCGCCCGCTTAACGAACAAATTATTACGAGTCTTTTTTCAATTCTATCAAAATCAGGGATTTTGGCGGCATACAAAGCAAAAAAACAAAATATTGAAGAAGAAATGGCAAACATACAAAAAATTGCACCGCTTTATGAAATAATCCCACTATCAACGAGTGCACTGAATACCAATGAAAAACACGAAAGAAATCTTGTTTTTATTCCTCGCTTTGTGGAGTAATCGGAGCTTTTGTTTCAATATCATTTAAAATATTAATTAAGCTATCACCTGAAACCAAATTAATCGGACGTACATCAACATATCGTTTTGCTTCATCGCTAAAGGTTCCTGCAGTAAAACAAATTCCCTTTCCTGCTTTCAAATCCTTAACCTTTGCGTGCAGCTCTCTAATTGGCAATTCGCCTGTCAATTCTGTTGTCCTGTAAAACCGCAAAACAACGGTATCTTCCCATTTATCAACTTTGATTGTACCAACTATTTCTGTTTCACCAATTGACGAAGCAATGGAAACAATTTTAATCTCTTCTTTTTTAAAATATAACTTTGAAATTTGCTTACAAAGTGAAATAAATTCAGCCGCAGGGCCAATTAAATAAACTTGCAAGTTCATGTTTTTGTGCAATTCAGAACAGGTTGAATACAGCTTGCTCACATCTTTGAAATTTGGAAAAGTCTCATTAAGCTCCGTTAGAAGCGCATATGCTTTTTCTATATCATTTTTTGCCAAATACGCTTGAACAAGATTGTATTGGAGCTTTTTTTTCACATCAGGATCAATTAATTTGTGTTTTAGTCCAATTTCATAATCAGTTATTGCTTGAGGCATGTCATTTTGCTCTGTACAGTATTCCCCAGAAAAAAGAGACGCTTCAGGGCCATATTTTGGATCAATGCGCAATCGTGCAAAAATTTTTTGTGCTTCCTCAGGATTTCCAACTTCAAAAAAACTTCTAGCCAAAGAAAAAAGAAGCTCTTTATTATCAGGCTCATTATCTAAGGCTTGCTTAATATACGGGAGTGCCTCTCGGTATTTATAATCATTAAAGAGGCTTTGAGCCAGCATATTATAACTGAGTTGATACTCTGGGTTAAGTAAAATGGCTTTTTTGTAAAACGCCGCGGATTTTTCAAAATCCTTGTTTGCAGCATATGCCGATCCCAATGTAAAATTAACCTCAAAGTTATCAGGCTCTGCAGCGTGTGCAAGCAGCAATCCCTTTACCGCATCCTCTGGCTTATTCAGCTTTAAGGCACAAAAACCATAATGCAAACCATTTTCAGACTGATCGCTTTTTGCCTCAACTATAGGAATATCAAAAGAAAGCTCGTACAGTGGCAGGGCTTTTTCATAATTATTTTCTTCGTAATATAAATCAGCAAGCTCTTTAAGAGCAGGATAATTTTGGGGGTCTGTTGAAAGCTTCTTTGTCGCATTTCGAATAATTGTTTCACGATCTTTTTTTTTACTGCTATCTTTTTTGATGGCGGGCTTTGGAATCCATGTCTTGAAAAAATCTGCAACCAAATAAATAAGACAAAATATTGAAATAAAAACTACAACCGTGATGAGTGATGATACCATACGCTATGATACCACCTTAAAATTACCTCGTCAAGATGGCTTAGTTGCAAAAAAAAAGTAAATGAGCTATAGTTTTTACAAATGAACACAATAAGTCACGATACAAAAATGACTCAACAATCTTTTTTGCAATCATCGTTTTGGGCAAAGTTTAAATCCTATCATGGATGGCGTGTGCAAAAAATCACTCTGCAAGATGGAAGTGAGATTAACGTTTTTTTACGCACATTTTTTAGATTTTTTACCATCGCATATATTCCTCTTGCTCCGCAATTTACTGACATGCCTTTTTTTGAACACATCAAAAATCAACCTGATTATTTTAGCAAAATTATGATACTAAAAACGGACTTACAAAACTCATTGCCAAAAAATCTTTTTTGTATTCGCTTTGACCCACCGCTTGAGTATGACTTTGACACTGCAGAGCCTCAGTTTTTTACACGACTTTTGAAACAAACGTCTGTAAAAAAATCCCTTGTTGATATTCAACCACCCGACAGCGTAATTTTGGATTTAACGCAACCGCAAGAAACGCTTCTTGAAAACATGAAAAGCAAATGGCGGTATAATATTCGCTTAGCCGAAAAAAAGGGTGTTACCATACGAAAGGCGTCATCTGATGATTTGGGCATTTTTTATGATTTATACAAGCAGACGGCAAAACGAGATGGAATTGCAATTCATAAAGAGCAATATTACAAAGACTTGCTTGTTTTATCCGAAAAAAATGACTCGCCGACAAAAATTTTTCTCTATATCGCTGAGCATGAAAATGAACCGCTAGCCGCAATTATTGTCTTACACAATCAGAGCGAAGCAGTTTATCTGTACGGTGCATCAGCAAATAAAAAACGCAATTTAATGCCTGCTTACCTTTTGCAATGGACGGCTATAAAAGAGGCACAAGCTTCGGGGTGTCTTTATTATGATTTTTATGGAATTCCGCCAAGCGATGATGAAAATCATCCAATGCATGGATTGTACCGATTTAAAACAGGATTTGGCGGGAGAATTATTCACCGACTCGGCAGCTTTGATCTTCCTATCTCCATTTTATATTTTCCCTTTACTATTGTAGAAAAGTTACGAGCTTTTTGGTTTAAAAAAATGAAAAAACTTTTTTTAGGACGTTAAAAAATGAAAGCCCTTGCCATTGATTCATCAACTTCTTTCTTATCCATTTACGCAGTGAATGAAAAAAAAACAAACGAGATCACTCTTTTTGCTCCACAGCAACAATCAGAAAAACTCATTCCTCTTATTGAACAAGCACTTGCACATATAGACTTGTCTGTAAAGGATTTAGAGTTTACCGTTGCAAGCTTGGGGCCTGGATCATTTACGGGCTTGCGTCTTTCATTTGCCGCATTAAAAGCCCTCATGCTAGCGTATAATATTCCCTTTTACGGCGTTCCAACTCTTTTTTGTTTTGCACAGCCGTATGCAAATTTACCCTTGGCAATTTTACCCGTAATTGACGCCCGAAAAGAACGATTTTATTTTTCGCTCTACAAAAATGGAAAGCAAATTATTACAGACAGTGATACATCAGCTGAGATGATTATTGAAAGCCTTGCTCGCTTTGAGGAAAACCAGATTTTAATTGTTGGCCACGACGCAAAACTTTTTTTTGAACAAGCCCAAAATCTTTCCCACCAAATTGATTTTTTGTATTTACCGCATAATTTTTCTGTTGCCCAAGTATTATTTGAGCAAGGAAAAGAGCTTTTTCTTTCTAACGCACAGCAACTTACACAAGACGCATCACCGCTTTATATCCGTGCAAGCGAAGCAGAAGAAAACTACAAATCACAGTAAAAAAATCAAAGATGGTTATAAAATATAATCTTATTTCTACACAAGGACTTTCATGAAAACTTCAGATTTTTATTTTGACTTACCAAGCCAGCTGATTGCACAAACTCCTGCAACGGAACGCGGTTGCGACAAACTCCTGCAACTTGAAAAAACTACAGGCACTGTTTCTCACCATACAATGAGCGATTTGTCTTCGCTAATTCCGCAAAACACCTTGATGATTTTTAATAATTCTCGGGTTCGCCATTCTCGAGTCTATGCACAAAGCGATTCTTCAAGCAAACAAACAGAGTTTTTGTTTTTAAATACGCTTGATAATTCAAATTCCAAGTGGAAAGTTATGGTAAAAAATGCAAAAAAGCAAAAGCCAGGCAAAAAATTTGTCTTTGCTGATGGAGCGACTGCTTTTATTGTAGAAAATCCCCTCGATACGGGCACAGAATTTCGAACGCTTCAATTTGAACAAGCAATTGATGAGCAATGGTTTGAAAAAAATGGACATGTGCCACTTCCGCCGTATATAAAACGTGAGGATACTGCACACGATAGCGAGCGTTATCAAACTATTTACGCCTCTGATGTTGGCTCTGCCGCAGCCCCCACTGCAGGATTACATTTCACCCATGAGATTATGCAAGATTTACATGCTAAGGGAATTGAAACTGCTTTTGTCACACTCCATGTAGGACTGGGAACATTTTTGCCTGTTCGCAGCACAAGTATTGAAGACCACAAAATGCACGAAGAGTTTTTTTATATCAGTGAAGAGGTTGCACAAAAAATTACACAAGCAAAAAAAGACAAACGTCCAATTCTTGCCGTGGGTACAACGTCGATGAGAACCCTCGAATCCGCATGGGATGAAAAAACTCAAAGCCTTAAAAGCGGAAATCAATCAACAAGGATTTTTATTTATCCAGGGTATCAATTCAAATGTGTTGATATGCTTTTTACCAATTTTCACACACCAGAATCAACACTTGTCATGCTTGTTAGTGCTTTTGCAGGAAAAGAAAATCTTTTTAACGCCTACAGTGAAGCTATAAAACACAACTACCGATTTTATTCATACGGGGACGCTACGCTTATCAAATGATTTTTAATTCGTCTTTTTTATAAAGCCGAGATTATTGCCGACAACTCGCTCTTTTGTGTCTTGATTCATAAGCTTTTTTCTAATAACCAACGAACTTGAGCCACCACCATCCATCATAACGGCATCAGTTGCCCCCAGCTGTAAAATAATTCGTGCAGTTTCTTCAAAACTTGCCCCTGTGCTCCTTTTTTTGTCTTCCCCTGAAACAACAAGAATATACAAGACAGAACCATTATCGGAGTATCCAAGAGCGGTTCGTGAATTTTGATAGTTTTTGAATGGCAGAATTTGCTTATCTTTAAGGATTGTCCAAAATCCTCCAAAGGCAGAATGAACATTTTCAAAGTCGGCAACTTCTATTTGTGAATCGACAATTTTAGCCGAATACTTTGATCCATTCTTAAAAAAAAGCAACCCCGCATAATCTTTTAGGGGAGCAGAAATTTCAGTTCCATCAAGTATATACAGTCCACTTATTTTGCGTGCCGTATGAAAAGGAGACAGCGGATAACTAAACGGACTCATATTAACCGCAACAAGGCAATCATTTTTTATAGCAAATTGACGTGTTGTCTCACCCGCAATATAGCGATCATTTAGCTTAATTGTAGAAAATGGCATTATTTTTGTTAAATCTATTTTGACCGAGTAAAACTCTAGGGGAAAATCTTTTATTGTATGAGAAAAAGTGCTAACTCCATCCTCAATTTCTTGCCACGAAACTTCAAAGGACGGAATGACGCGTATTTGCTGAAACTGAGTATGAACACAAGAAAGAAAAAGGGATAAAAAAAGGAGTTGCCTAATGAAAGACTTCTCCTTTTTTACGTTAATTACAACCAAATTAGTAAGCCGCCCTACCACCTGAATCTTTACCACCCTTTCGAGTTTTTTTCATCAGTTTTCGTTGTATTGATTTGTTTTTACGATTTTTAATTGTTGAAGGTTTTTCAAAGAATTCTCTCTTTTTCCATTCACGGATAATCCCTTCTTTTTCAACCATTCTCTTAAAACGCTTAATCGCCTTTTCGAGGTTTTCAGAATCATCAATAATTATTTGAGACATATAATATAATCACCTCCCCTCAGGCTGTACCCGTAAGCGTGAAAAAATTATGTCACATTACAAAGATAAAGTCAAGTACATTCAAGCTAATACAACGGAATAATTACTTACACTACCATACAATTTTTACAAATTGATTGTCCTGAATGCAAAGCAAGTCGGCCAAAGAAAGTTTAATTTGAACAGTTGATCCATTCTTTTGCACTGATCCTAACTCGTGCATTGAAATGGAGGCTTTTTTTAACTTTTTGGGAGCGGTAATATTTATAAGAACTTCAGCCTTTGCTAAATCATTTTTTATTGCATTACCATAAATAACAGAAATTAAATCAAGGTACTCAGCTGAACTGATGGTCTCCCCAGTAAAAACAGGAGCCATAAGCAAATCCATAAATTTAGGGATTTCATCTGGCAAAAGTTCAACCGTTTGCTTTACCAAAGCTCTATTTAAATTAACTTTGAAGATAGTATCAGCATTTGTTTTCTCGACTGTAATGAGCTGCGAAATTTGTTGAGAAAAAACCTTTGTAATATCCCCCGAAAAAAAGTTTACTTTTAAAGAAGAAATCGATGGTGATGACACCGTTACATTTTCTTGACCTGCTTTTTGTAGATTTGCTTTGATTTCTTTTTCATCAAAAATCGACTGGGAAAAGTTTGCAACCTTTTTTAAGAGGTCTACAAAATTATCTCCTGCCTGTAAGGCAATATCCACCTCAGCTGATAAATCTTCTTTAACAATTAAATCAACTCTTGTAGTACAACTTACAAGTAAGAAAACTACATAAAGCCCGAATAAAAATTTTGAGAAGAAAAACTTCACTATTTTGCCGCCTTTACAAGAGGGAACACAAATTTAAGGCCTGTTGAAAATACAAGGCCAGAAGCAAGCGAGTTAATCAAATCAACACGGGAATTCAACGGAGAGCCATAAACGGTATAAGAAATATCTTGATAAAAAATGAGATCAGCGGATTTCATTTTTATAGTTGGCATATGAAATACAAGTCCAAAAATACCAGGATAAATAGGAACATTGATATTTACAGATGTTTTTGGAATTTGTGCTTGTCCAAAGGTAAAGACAAGTCCTGTATACAAGCGAACAAATCCAGGAGGAAGCGTCAATGAAAATATAAGCGGCATTTGAATTATGTTTGTGAGTGAAGAAATTCGAACATCAAGGCCAATTCCTGGCTGAACAACCCAACCTTTGTATACAAAGTGTGAAGTTATGTTTCCACCTACAGTGTTAAAAGAAAACTCTGTCGTGTCGTAAAAATTCCACGCAAAGGAACCACCCAACTCAATAAAAAACCGTGCAGATACAGGAACTTCCTTTTTTTTGCCCACAACGGTAGCCGTCTCTTTAGGAACCTCAACAGGCTGGTATTCCTCAGAATAATTTGCATCAGCAACCAAAAATCTTCGTGCTGATAAATATGTTTTCGCCCAGTATGATTCATTTAAAGACGAAATAATAACGCCTGTTCGAGGGCCTTCACTTGCACTGTGAATAAACTGATTGTTTCCTATATAAATACCCGCATGAGAGACAGAATTTCCTGTTGTACGGAAAAACAAAATATCCCCAGGCTGTTTATCCGTTTCTGCAATAATCGCAGTTTCACTAAAAAGCTGTGAAGTTGTTCGAGGTAGCATAATACTCAAAGAATCCGATACCGCAGTATTTATAAAGCCAGAACAATCCATTCCCGCTGCAGTCACCCCTCCATACAAATAAGGCGTTCCCAAAAATGTTCGTGCATACTTAACGAGTACACCACGAGGATTTTTTATTGGAGTATCAATAATTTGTGAAGACAAAGACATCGCAAGAGAAATCAGCAACGCTACAAGAAAACATTTCTTAAAATGATTCATAGCCATTAATATACACTATTTTAAGACTTTATGCAACGTTTTTTCTGCTTTGATTAATAATAACATTTCTTAGTAAACAACCACAAAAATCCATTAGTTTTCAGCACCATTTACATATTTTTTTCATTGTCTTTCCTGATTATAGTATCTATTTATTTATAAAACAACAACAATATATTTATTCCTCATCCCTTGATTTTTTATCAATTTATTGCTAGTTTAATCATGAAAATAAATTCATGCAAATATGAGGGTTTTATGCCATATTACGATTATGCTTGCAATTCTTGCAGACACACTTTTGAGGAATTTCAAAAAATGTCAGACAAGCCTTTGTCGGAATGTCCAAAATGTAAAGGCGAAGTAAAAAAAATGCTTTCTGCGGGACTTGGAATTTCTTTCAAAGGAGAAGGATTTTATGTAAATGAAAAATCTTCCAAAAAACCAGAAACAAAATCAGTTCCTGCAACACCAAAACCTTGTGATGGAAACTGCAAAGCTTGCTCATAAATGACAAATAAATTTTCGTGCGATTTTTGCCAAACAGAGGTGTCACTTGATGATGATGTTTGTCCAATGTGCGGACGTTCATTTTCATCAACAAAATGCCCAAAATGCAATTATAAAGGACATTCAAATAAATTTTCAAAGGGTTGTCCAAATTGCGGCTTTACTTCCTCCTCGAACAAATCACTTCCTAAAAAAAAGAAGCCCTCTGCATCATTGCCTTTTTGGATAACAGTTATTGTTTGCAGTGCGTTATTTTTCTCCCTCCTGTTCCTGTTTTTAAAACTCGCTCTTTTTTAAGTCGCATATATTCGTTAAACAAAACACAACAAGGAGTTTTACATTAAAAAAAATTTTCTTATTGCCCTTTTTTTAGGAATTATTTGTACGCAGAGTTTTTCTGTCGTAATGCTTGGTGCCTATGGCGGATTTAACTTTAACAGCATCAGCCTTGATAATCAATTTTTGGGGCTTATCATTTCCGTACAAAATAAAACATTGGTCGATATTAACCTAAACTTTGAGTTTTCACGCTTAGGCTTTTTTATGCCAGGAGTTTCCGTTGACTGGATATTTTACAAAACACCACACGACATAGCCTTTGCAGTGGGATCTGGCATTACTGTCCTCGCATCTTTTTTAGAATACACTCAGTTTAACGCCGCCGCCGCTGGAATACGCATTCCGATTGTCTTTACCTACGAAAATCTCTCCTACATACAAGTTTCTCCAACTGCAGGAGTTAGACTCAGTGCCCTTGGAGGAACAGCGCTATATTTTTGCATCCCCGTAACTATAGGATTTCGCATACCCCTACAATCGTGCGTACCTGATTGACCGTTCAATGCTTGAAAAAAATCCCTTAATGTGGTATACAGTAGGCTATGAATGAAAAAAATAAGAAGCTCGTACATTGGGCGGATCAAACGGCAGAAAAAATCATCCGAGAACGTGGTGATTTAGATTTATATACGTGTGCGTCAGGCATAACGCCTTCTGGGACGGTGCATATTGGCAATTTTCGAGAAATTATTTCGGTCGATCTGATTGTTCGTGCTTTGAAGGCTCGGGGGAAAAACGTTCGTTTTATTTACTCGTGGGATGATTACGATGTGTTTCGAAAAGTTCCTGCAAATATGCCAAATGCTGAGCAGCTGGAACAATATCTTCGTTTTCCCATCACCCTTGTGCCAGATCCTTTTGAGCGAGATGAGTCGTATGCACGGCATCACGAACTTGATGTGGAGCGTGTTTTGCCACAAGTGGGAATTAATCCTGAATTTTTGTATCAATCAAAGCGATATCGCAAGTGCATGTATGCTGAAGGCATGAAAGTTGCTTTGCAAAAGCGGGACAAACTTAAAGAGATTTTAAATAGTGTTCGCGATGAAAAACACCAAATGACAGGGGAGTATTGGCCTGTTGCAGCGTTTTGTTCAAATTGTAATCGTGACACCACCGAAATACAATCATACGATGGCGAATACGGCGTTGCCTATCATT
>JBOFSR010000032.1:0-18845 GCA_051651645.1 Treponemataceae bacterium
TTTCTTATCAAACCCTGTAAGAACACTTGAGTCATATTCATTGTCATCAAGAAGAGCTCCAAGCCCTTTTCCTAATCCTAGTTTAGCCACGTTCTAATATCTCCATTGCTAATTTTTGATAACTTATTGCACCTACACAATTTGCATCATAGCTACAAATTGGCAATCCGTGCGAAGGGGCTTCTGATAATCTGACATTTCGCGGAATGATTGTTGCAAAAACCTTATCAGAAAAGTATGATTGCACTTGTTGAACGACCTCGTTTGCAAGTTTTGTTCGTGAATCATACATGGTAAAAAAAATTCCACCAATGCGCAAACTATGATTAATGGAGTTTTGCACCTTTTTTACCGTTTGCAAGAGCAAAGAAATCCCTTCAAGGGCAAAGTACTCACATTGCATTGGAATAAAAACTTCATTTGCCGCAGCAAGTCCATTTAGCGTTAAAATCCCCAAGGATGGCGGACAGTCAATTAAAATATAATCATACAAAGGAATGATCGGTGCAATTGCGTTTTTAAGAAATTGCTCACGATCTTTTTGATTGACAAGCTCGATTGCGGCTCCTGATAAATCAATGGAAGCTCCGATTGCATCAAGATTTTCTACACACGTTGGGCGAATTACTTCACTGGGAGTAGCCATTTCTGACATCAACTCATAAATTGTTTGCTTGTTTTTTGATAAACCGACCCCTGAAGTCATGTTGCCCTGTGAGTCAAAATCTACCAGTAGAGTTTTTTTGCCAGACTTAGCAAAATATGCTCCAATATTAACGACTGAAGTTGTTTTGCCTACGCCGCCTTTTTGGTTGACAAATACGCATACCTTTCCCATATTTGGAGTATAGCAAATAAAATAAAAAAAGTATATGTATTTAAATTAAAAACAATTTATAAATAATTAAAGCTCAATCTCTGTATGGCGGACGTGCCAATTTTTTTGCAGATTTCACGATGGCGTTTTGTAGGATAGCCTTTGTGTTTTTCATACTCGTACGCAGGAAAACACTCCGCAAGATTTGTCATTAGGCGATCACGAGTTGTTTTTGCTAAAATTGATGCTGCCATAACAGAAGGCTCTGTGCTATCAGCTTTTGGAATTGCCTTGCATTCGGTATAAATATTGGGGCAAAAAGTTCCATCAACAATTACACAATCAACAAGATAGTCGGTTTTTTGTGCTAATTTTTTTGTGCATTCTTCAAAAGCAAATTTCATGGCGAGCAGTGACGCTTGTAAAATATTGATTTTATCAATATCTGAATGCCAAACCCAGCCGATTCCATATGAAAGCGATTTTTCTTTTATCATGAGCTCAAAAGCAAGGCGTTTTTTCTCGCTCAATTTTTTTGAATCGTTTAGGATTTCAAAAGGGAAATCGCTTGGTAAAATGCATGCTCCTGCACAGACTGGCCCCGCAAGACAACCGCGCCCTGCCTCATCAATACCACAAATCATCGTTTTTTCTGCTCTGGTGAAATAAAGGCATAAATATCGTCATCTTTTGACAACGGAGCGAGCAATCCATAGGCAATGTAATACAATTTAGTCGGATCTAGAGGGAGTTTTACACTCGGTGTTGCAGAATCATAGTTCAAACTAGAAGAAAGCAAGTTACCCTCTGAAGAAAAGACTGCAACAAAAGAAGGGTATTTTTTAACCATACTTTCTGAATCGCTTAGTATAACCGAATATTGCTGCTCTTTTTTTGGAGAAAACGCAAATAATTTTGGATAGATATCAATATTGTTTAATTCAATCATGTGATTTTCAAAAAGTGGCTCAATATTCTTAAAAATAGGAGAAATACAAGTTTCATCCTCTTCATCTTCTTGATCAGTCAAAGCAGGCTGCCAGTTTTCAAGATTAAGCAAAATATTTGATTGGAAAACGGTGCTTAGACTAAAAAGAGAGCCCGAGTTTGTAAAAAAAACATCGTCGTCCATATCAGTTTTTGATAAAAATTTGAAGGCGTACGTATTTCCGTCAAGTCCTTCAAAAACGTATTGCAAATCAAGACTTCCTGCTTTTCCTGCTGGCAATACGGGCGATGGCAGGGTATTTTTTATCGTTCCGTTTTCAATATCGAGAACAATTACGCTAGGCCGTGCATCAATAAAAACAACCGCATCGTCAAAAACTTTTGGATTGGAAAGAATCGGCACATCTGAAACAAATTTCCAAGAAATGATTGAGGGAGCATTTTTGTTTTTCTTTTGAAACGAAATCTTAGATACATCGGAGGTACAAGTAAGCGTTTTTCTATCATCCATAAACTCAAACAATAAATCTTTATCAGAAACAGTGTCTTCAATATTTGTCAAGGTAATATTCTTGGGAGCCTCTTTTGTAAAGACTGGCGTACGATTTATAATGCTTGTCAAAGGTGGTGTGATTTCTGGGAGAACCTCGTCAGATGGTTTAATAAAAGATTTTTTTTCTAATCGTTTATAGGTTGCTGTGTCAATAAAACTATTAAACCTTGGAAAAAGCGAGTGCTGATATGCTAGAAAAGCAACGATTATGAGCTCTAAAATTAATCCAATAAAAACTACACAAGTGATTAAAAGAATTCGCTTTGGTTTCATAGACATCCATTTTAAATTGTACTAAGCGTAAATACTGAGTAAGCCTTTTGCAATACAAAATTGTACCGCACATGAAAGAAGAACTTATAGCATACCATAAAAAAAAAAGAGAGGCAACCGCGAGCAAATCGAGCTAATAAAATTGATTTTTTTTATTTTCACTAAGAGTGATTTTCTATGGCAGAGCCAAGCAACTCCTACACAAAAATCATTTTTGCTTTGCTTTTTTTGTCAACAGGTAGTTTTTCAAAACTAAAATTTTTTGGTAAGTCAATCTCAAGCAAGTCCCCAAAAGAATATTTTTGGATCGAACCAATAAGCAAGACAAGCCCAAAACTAGAACAAGCGTATCGCCCAAGTTTATTTTCAGGTAAATAGATTATATCCGAAGTAATACGAGTAAGCAAAGCACTCTCTTTTGTAGGCTGTGCTGGTACAGAAAAATTGCTGGTAAAAATAAATGAGATTGACGCTCTGTCTTTTGGAAGGCCGCATTTTTTAGAAAAAGCCTCAAGCTTTTTGGGAACAACATTTTCTGAGTGCAAAACAAAATGGCACCACTTTTCTGTCTTTTTACCCGCCATACAACACGTTTTTTGATGCGGACAAGGCGAATGCACAGCAAAATTATTTTTCAAAAATACATTTCTCAAGTGGCTAATAAAACGCCCACCAAGAGG
The DNA here is from genome assembly GCA_051651645.1 of Treponemataceae bacterium. Lineage (GTDB taxonomy): Bacteria > Spirochaetota > Spirochaetia > Treponematales > Treponemataceae > JBOFSR01. Next base: position 3,272 of record JBOFSR010000032.1, read on the forward strand.
AATTCCAGGTTCGGCAATGAAAAAAGCTGTTTTTTCATTTGTATACTGTCTCATTTTATTGAAGTGATCCTCAACAAAATGCTCAATGTCGTTTTGACACGTCCACAACATTTCGTTGAACATGTTAGAAGATGTAACAAAATCAATTTTTTTACGAATTTCCTCGCCAAAAGTTCCCTTAATCGTTATAACCTTCCATTCCCCATCGGTATCTTTTTTTGTTTTTGCAACAATGCTTGTAAAAATATCCTTCCCAACAGCAAGGCTCGAAGCAGAAATATCCATACAATAAAAAGTAAGATTTTTTTTCCGCAATTCAGGACGAGCAAGCCAAAGTGCAATCGGTAAGGTGAGTGTTCCGCTTCCAATATCTAAAACGCTTGAACCATCCTGCAAAAATGCAAATGCAGCGGGAGAAAATCCTGCAAAAATGCTAAACAATCGTAGTAAATTCCACCACATAAAATAATGCGTATAGGCAGATAAATGAGACTTGTTATTCATATAGGTTACCAAACGTTCGTTTCTTTCATCGGTTAAAAGATGAGATAGTCTTTTGACATTTTGCGGAAGAAAAGAAAGTTGCTTTGAAGAAAGCGGATACAAATCGTGAAGAATTTTATCAAAGTTTTCAAGGATTGTATTTTCATTATGGTAGTTTTTTTTATCAAAAGTGAAAAACAAGGCAAGTGATTTTTTTACCGAGGCATGAGAAATCACTTTTTTAGGAGAATATACTTTTTTTATAGTTTCTTGTGCCTTTGAAAACTCAGGCTTTTCCTGTTTTTCTTTTTTTTGCCGTGGAGGCTTTTTTTCCTGCACAAAATTGATATAGAAAGGTTGATAGTCTTGTGTTTTTTTCAAAATAACTCTCTGTGATTTATTGATAATTTTCGGCACTATACTACTTTACTTAAAACAGCACCTTTTAAGTAAAGTATAGATTCTTTACATTTAGATTGCAATCCCCTTATTTGTTAAATCCATGCTCACCTTTTCAACTCTATAAATGTAAATACTGTCAATCCTACACAATAAAATAAAAGACAGAGGCTTATCTTGCCAAAATAAATATTCTGTTTTACGAATTCTGTCTATTAATTGACAGATTGTAATTGATTATTGAAATCCTATCATTTTCTTCATTGAGAGTTGCGACTATAAAACTAAAAATACTCCTCTATTATTTTCTGTAAAAATGTGGTATACTGCGAGCAACAAATCATTGGAGCGTTGTTTGATGAGTGGGCTAAAACCTGAGGAAGTTGCACGGATAAAAATTGATGAGATGCTCAAACTAAAAGGCTGGGATGTTGTTTCTCGTCAAGATTACTCTGATCGATACAATGCGTGTGCGGTAACTGAAAGTCTTTTAAATGGCAACCTTGAAGCCGACTACCTTTTGTATGTGGGAGGCAAGGCAATTGCGGTTTTAGAAGCAAAACGCTCAGAAAACAAACTTTCTGCCGATGTAGCGGCACAAGCGACAAACTACACGCAGCAAGTTCCCGATTGGTGTCTTGCATGGGAAAATCCCCTGCCCTTCATTTTTCTTTCTAATGGCGAAACCCTCCTTTTTAAAGATCAGCGTATCACAAATGATGACACAACAGAAACAAAGGATTCCCTTGAGCCAGAATTTAGCGTTCTGAAAGCAATGTTCACGCCCAAAGAGCTTGCAGAGCGAGCCAACATAAAACAGCCCTATGCAAAACTCCCTGCTGTTCCCTCCGTTAAAGAAGGCGGACTACGTCAATGCCAGTATGATGCCATCAGTAATTTAGAGCTTTCTTTTAAACATCAAAAAAATAAAGCCCTCATCATCTTAGCCACGGGAGCGGGCAAAACTTTTACCGCCTGTACCGCCGCATATCGGCTTTTAACGTATACCCATGTTCGCCGAATTCTTTTTTTAGTTGATCGCAACAACCTTGGCAAACAAGCAGAGGGGGAATTTACCAGCTATCGGCTTACCGAAACAAAGGACGCATTTAGCAATATTTATACCGTTCAGCGGCTTTCTGGACTAAAAACAATCGAAAAATCAAACGTTGTTATCTCAACCATTCAGCGACTATTTGCCGCCATTACAGGTCAGCAATTAACCGAAGAAAACGACGATGACGAAAGCGACTTTAACGACTCGATATATACCTTTGAGCAAGAAAAGGCAGAAATAGAGCTGGGCAACAATCTGCTTTTATCGCCTGATTATTTTGATGTCATTATTGTTGATGAATGCCACCGCTCCATTTACGGCAGGTGGAAAAAAGTCCTCACCTATTTTAGCAAGGCTACCATTATTGGGCTTACTGCCACCCCAACCGCCGAAGCCTATGCCTTTTTTAACAAAAATACCGTAGTAAATTACACGTATGAGGACTCCGTAAAAGACGGAGTAAATGTCTCTCCGCGTATTTTTAGAATCAAAACACGCGAAACCGAACAAGGCGGACACATTGCCCAAGACTCCACCGTTTATAAACTTAACAAGCGAACAGGCACTAAAGAAGTAGTTACGCAGGAAGAAGAGACGGCGTACACCAACACCGATTTAGATCGCTCCATTGTAAACCCCACGCAAATACGCCAGATTGTCGAAACCTACAAGCAGTCGATATACAGCACCTTGTATCCTGATCGCTACACCGATTTTAACTGCATTCCCAAAACGCTTTTTTTTGCAAAATCGGATAGTCATGCCACAAACATTGTAGAAATTATCAAAGACGTTTTTAAAAGCGAGTTTCCGAACAATCAATTACCCGAAAATTATGTACAAAAAATCACTTACAACGCAGGAAATTCCAACGAGCTGATTCGCCAATTTAGAAACAACAAAGAATTTAGAATTGCCGTTACCGTAACCCTCGTTGCCACTGGAACCGATGTTCGTCCCCTAGAAGTGCTGGTATTTATGAGAGATATTCACTCAAGCATTTTATACACGCAAATGAAAGGCCGCGGTTGCCGCAAAATAAGCGATGACAATTTGCAAGAAATCACGCCAAATGCACAAAGCAAAGACTGCTTTTACCTTGTTGACGCCGTTGGGGTAACCGAGCATGAAAAAACCATTCCAGAAATTAACACTAATGACGACAAAGAACTAGCAGAGCCCATTCCATCGCTAGAAAAATTATTTGAAAAACTTGCCCACGGCGAAGTGCATGACAAAAATCTCACCTTGCTTTCTAATTACTTGGCAAAAATTCAGAACAAGGGCGAGCCAAAAGATTTGCAAGAACTGGCGCTCCTTATTGGCACAAGCCTTGAGGAATTTTTAAGCCAGCTGATTCATGCACTGCAAAGCTGTCAAGAAGCGTCTTTATTTGCAGACGACGATTTTAGCGAACGCTCGGTAAATCGCCTGCCTGAATATACAGACATAAATCACCCAAACACCGAACGAAAAGTACTTATTTCAAACGTTATTACAAAAACAAAGGCACGCCAAAAAATCCTTGAAATAAACGCAGGCTTTATTCGCATTTTAATGCCAGGAAGCGACGAGGTTTTATACACAGGCTTTAGCAAAGAAGAAGCACAAAACTCTATAAGCGCCTTTGAATCATACATTAACACGCACAAAGATGAAATTGAAGCTTTGCGAATTGTGTATAATAGCGAAGACTGCGCAATCAGCTATGAAATGCTCCAAGATTTACAAAAAAAACTAATGACACACAATCATCTTTTTAAGGCACAATATTTATGGCAAAATTACAAAGTCCTCAAAGCCGATAACACCGTCATTCCCCTTGAATCAAAAAGCCAAGTAGAGGCAATCACCAACCTCATTCAGCTAGCACGCTTTGCTTATGGCAAAATTGATCTTTTGCAACCCATGAGCAAACTCACAGGCAAACGCTTTGGATTGTATGTAGGGCAAAATCGGGGAAACATAAAAAACTCATTCACCAAAGAACAAATTGACGTTTTACGACAAATTGCTGACTACATTGCACAAAACGGCTGCGTAACCAAGCAAAAACTCGCACAAACAAAGGGCACCAGCTTTCTTTCGCAAATAATTTCACTGTTTGGCAAAGATAACATTGATGAACAGCTCGACTACTATTCAAAATTCTTGTTAAACATAAAGGTATCGTAACTATGACAAAATCACCTGCACAAACAAAATCTGCAAAATCAGAAATCAGCCTAACAAAAAAAGTGTGGAACATGGCAGACGTTCTTGCTGCCTCGGGCATTAGCTTTACCGACTACGTTGCGCAGCTCACCTATCTATTATTTCTTAAAATGGATTACGAAAGGGAATCGGACTTAGGCCTCCCCTCATCAATTCCCACAGACTGCCGTTGGTCAGATTTACTATACGACAGCGAAGGCAACGAACGAATTGGCACCGACTTACAAGAAAAATACGAAAAAATAATTGCCAAACTGCGCGAACAAACAGGACTAATCGGCACCATTTTTACCGCAGCCCAAAATAAAATCACCAAGCCTGCCCTGCTTGAAAAAGTTATCAATTTGATTGACGAAGAAACTTGGTACTGCATAGAAGGCGACTTAAAAGGTGCAATTTACGAAAGCATATTAGAAAAAAACGGCCAAGACAAAAAATCGGGAGCAGGGCAATATTTTACCCCACGCCCACTAATCGACGCCATGGTAGACGTCATTGCTCCCCAAATCACCGAAACCGTGGTAGACCCTGCGTGTGGCACAGGCGGCTTTTTGCTTTCAGCCTTTGCACACATGAAAACCCAAAGCTGCGACGAACAAAAACTTATCGACCTAAAAACAAAAAAACTCTCTGGCAACGACATTACTCCACTGGTGGTAACCCTTGCCAGCATGAATTTATACTTGCACGACATAGGAACGGAAACCTCGCCCATTAAATGCCAAGACTCCCTTGAAAAAGCCCCCGAACACCTTGCCGACGTAATCCTTGCAAATCCTCCCTTTGGCGAGCGCCCTGCAGGAAGCTCCGATATTTCTGCCATGCGAGACGATTTACTCGTTTCAACCAAAAACAATCAGCTCAACTTTTTGCAACACATGATGCTTAGCCTTAAAACAGGCGGACGAGCGGGCATTGTTTTACCCGACAACGTGCTTTTTGCCGACGGCGTAGGCGAAACCCTGCGAAAAAAATTGCTCAACGATTTTAATTTACACACCATTTTGCGACTGCCCACAGGAATTTTTTATGCAAACGGCATAAAAGCAAACGTTCTTTTTTTTAAAAAAGGCGAGTGCACCAAAGAAACGTGGTTTTACGATTATCGCTCAGGGATAAAACACACCTTGGCGACTAAACCTCTTAAACGAAGCGACTTAGACGATTTTGTCTTGTGCTATGCGAATGGACGACTGGAGGAACGAAAAGAAACGTGGTCGCCAGAAAATCCCACTGGCCGCTGGAAAAAATTTAGCCGTGAAGAATTGCTCGAACGCGATAAAACAAGCCTTGACATTACATGGATAAAAGACAAAGACGACTTTGAGGATTTTACCGTAGAACAGTTGCTTAGCTCCATTCAAGAAAAAAGCAAAAACATTAGCCATGCCGTTGAACAGCTGAGTGCCTTACTCAACGACGCGGATCACGAGTAGGATTTGCATAATGAACACTAAAATCCTGCAACAAAAAGCAGAAGATTTCTAATTTTTATTTGAAAATAAAAATCTTTATATTATCGAATTTAGTTGATAAAAAGTAGTGTTTTTTGTAGTTTTTATCGACTTTTTGATACTTTTAAACACATGTTTATTGACAGGCATCTAAAATAAATGCATACTTTTTTATCTTGTCTAGTTGATATATAAACATTAGATTTAATAAAAATTCAAAAAATAATAGCTAACAAAACACACAAAGAAAACCAAGGAGACAAAACAATAATGACAAACGAAACAAAAGGAATAACTATCGGGGCTTTGCGAGCTTGTCAAGCACGTAGTGGCATTGAAGAAACGTTCACTCGCTTTGAAATTTCAAATATTGAAGAAAAAATGAATCTCCTACAAGAAGCAATGTATAATCCTACCATGTTTTTTTCAACAGGCGAAGTTTCTTTAAGTGATAAATATGAATCAATTGTACAACTTTTTTTAATTGGAAAATGGCGACTTTATACCGCTTATCAACAATTAGGAAAGATAAAATAATGCCCTTTACTATTGATGAAAAAATAAAAGAAGAGATATCAAAAACTTTTTCTATAAACAAAGATAGTATTGATGAAATAGAAAAAGCTTACAAGGAGCTCTCTGCAAAAATACCCGATCAATATTTAGCCCACATGGTACGGGTTATGGAACAAAAAATACGTGAAACAACAGATAATCCATTTTTTCAAATACATCTTGAACCAATGACCGATGATACAAAACTGACGAAAGTTTGCTGTGCTACTCATCAGCCCAAATGTTATTTTACCATTGCCTTTCCAAAAAACTTAGAAAAAAAACAATTAAGAATTTGCATTGCTCATGAACTCGGACATTTATATCTTGTTGAGCTAGCAAACGCAACCACGGATACACAACGAACAAAAGAATCAAACATGGAACCAGTATCAACAATTTTTGCTTTTTTTGCAATTATGGACAAAAATCAATTTTACGAAAAAAATATAAAAAACCTAAAACACAGGGATAAGGAAGAGACTTTAGCCGATTTTGTACATCTTTTTTTGAAGAAAAAAAAATGAAAATCAGCGATTCTCGAAATTATTCGAAAATTGCAATCCATTAAAATAAAAGCACCAGCTTTAAAAGCTATATTATCGTTAAATATAGATGATAAGGATTTGCATAATGAACACTAAAATCCTGCGACAAAAAATACTTGATCGAGCCATAAAAGGCACGCTTGTGGAGCAAAATCCTCAGTTGGGATGTGCAAGCGATTTATTGGCTCAAATCCGCAAAGAAAAAGAGCAAAAAATTGCCAAAGGCGAGTTAATTAAAGACAAAAAGGACTCGTTTATTTTTAAGGACAAAGACGGATCGCACTGCGAACAGTTTGCAGACGGCACCATAAAAAATATTGATAGCGAAATCCCCTTTGAAATCCCCCAAAATTGGGCATGGTGTCGGTTGGGGGAGGTGTGTGAATACGGGAAATGTTCAAATATTAATGCAAGTAATTTAAAAGACAATGATTGGATTCTTGACCTAGAAGATATTGAAAAAGACACTGGAAAAATTCTTTGTTACAAAACTTTCAAAGAAAGAAAATCGGCAAGTTCGAAACATATATTTTACAAAAATCAGTTGCTTTATAGTAAATTACGTCCCTATCTGAATAAAGTTTTAATTGCTCCAAAAGATGGATTTTGTACGTCTGAAATTTTACCTCTATCTTTTTTTGGAAATTTAAATGATAATTTTTTTCACCTAGTGCTAACCTCGCCATATTTTTTAGGAATTGTTAATATTTTAACATACGGTGTAAAAATGCCACGATTAGGCACTGATGATGCAAAAAAAATTCTCATTCCCCTCCCGCCCCTCGAAGAACAAAAACGAATTGTTGCGGCAATCGAGCAGTATAACGAGCAAATCCAAATAATCGAAGAAAATTACGCACAACTGCAAACGATGGCAGGGTATACCAAGTCAAAAATGCTAGACCTTGCACTCCGCGGCAAAATCACCAAGCAAAACACGCACGAGACCAGTGCCGCCAGCATTTTAGAGCAAATCCGCAAGGAAAAAGAGCAAAAAATTGCCAAAGGCGAGTTAATTAAAGACAAAAAGGCCTCGTTTATTTTTAAGGACAAAGACGGATCGCACTGCGAACACTTTGCAGACGGCACCATAAAAAATATTGATAGCGAAATCCCCTTTGAAATCCCCCAAAATTGGGCGTGGGTAAAAGGTGGGATGCTTTTAGAGCCGATGACTTCAAAAAAACCCCAAGGCGATACTTTTTCTTACATTGATATTGAATCTATCGATAATAAAACGCATTCAATTGCAAATCCTAAAATTTTAAAAACTAAAAATGCTCCCAGCAGAGCAAGCAGAGAGCTTAAAAAGGGAGATACACTTTTTTCCTTAGTTCGTCCATACCTTGAAAATATTGCTTTTGTTTCAGAAAAATATTCAGAATCAATTGCCTCTACAGGATTTTATATTTGCAGACCATCTAAAATAATAAACCCAGAGTTTTTATTTCAATTATTTACTTCTAACTATGTAATTAAAGGACTAAACCATTTTATGAAAGGAGATAACTCTCCTTCAATCAGTGGAGATAATATTAAAAACTGGTTATTTCCCCTCCCGCCCCTCGAAGAACAAAAACGAATCGTCACCACCCTCCAAAAAATCTTCACCCAACTAGAAACCCTCACATGAGAGCGGAGGGTTTGGTGGGTTGATTTACTTTCTCAACTATCTTTTCCATATCTTCTTTAAACTTTGCGTAAGCCTTTCTAATATCCTCAATAGTTACTGTTTCGTCTAGTCGATTTTCAAAGGCTATATTAAATAGTTTTTCAGAAGCACTCCATTCTAGGTTTGATGCAAATGAATGTATACTAGATGATTCTCTATTGTAGATTCTTATATAGGGGCAAATCATTTGAGGGTATTTTTTCTTTTCGACAAAAATATTATCTCTAACAACTGAATCTTTGTAATCATCTTTTAAAGCTAATGCAATATATTTTTTGTTACAGGGCATTAAAGTTCTTGCATACTGTAAAGACTGTTTATATTTCCTAAACCACCACTCCCAGTCATCTATTAAATCAATTTCTGCTTTTGAAAGTGTTATTTCAAAAATATCATAATAAGCATTCTCATCTTCGTTAAAAGAAATATAGTAATCTTGATTTATATATATTATAAATTTAGAAATATCTGAACTGAGGATATAGCTATCAATTATTATTGTATTTCCGTTTATTTTTAAACTAAAATCATAATCAATTTTTTCATGAAATCGAAGTATAATTTTTTCAAAGCTAACAACCTCTTTGAGAGTTTTTTTACAATGCTCTGTACCTACTTCAAAGGTTTCCCAATAGCTTAAACGCTTCTGATCAACTTGTTTTTTAGCATCTTCACTTGCATAATATAAAACAAACATACTTAACCATGGTTTTATCTCTTCTTTTACTTCAGAACCACATTCAGATAAAACTTGTATTGCAGAATTTATGATTTTTTCCCTTAATTTAGCCCTGTAGCTTGATTGGATTTGATTTCTATTCAATGTCAAGATGTCTTTTGCATTCCCACTTAATATATTTACATGAAATGCTAAAAATATAAAATCTAAATTTGATTCAGAAATAAATTGATTTCTATAATATAGAGTGTTGCTATATTGGTTCAAAAATATTGATAATTCGATGTTTTCATCTTCAACCTCATAATCAAAAAGTTTACTTTTTAAAGTTTCACTCTTTTTTATCTCTTCATTATTTATTTTTAAAGTGATTGGAATATAACTTGTAAATGCAAAATGACGTACTTCATCAATAACTTTTCCAGTAGCTATATCAAGAGAAGGATCTTCTACAAAATCATAGGTTTTCATTATGTCCCTTGTTTCTTCTTGATTCAAATTTACGGACCAATTATTGGGAACTTTTTCGCACTCAAGGTTAAAACTCACTTTTGTTCCATATTTTTGCTTACACTGTGTATTTGTTTTAAAAAAAATCGCCCCCTCATTTTTACCTGCAGGATTATTTAAAGATACATCCAAAGAATACTCTTGATGTATCTTACGAGTAGTTATCTCAACTACATCGGTTAAAAGGAATACACTTTGAAAACCAATGCCAAATGTGCCAGAAGGTTTCATCCACTCTGGCATTTGTTTTATTAAATTTAATTTCTCTGTATTTTTGCTAGATTTCCCCGTTGTTGTTAAATATGATAAATCTGTTTTAGACATTCCTATTCCATTGTCGCAAATAGTAACTGTCCATATAATTTTTTCATCACATACAATTTTACTTTCAAGTGTAATATTGATTGGATAATCTTTACAATAATTTTGCAAATCTTTTTTTTCAAGCGTACTTCCATCCTCTTGCCTTTCTGCAAATATGCGTAACAATGTAGCATCAGTCGCATTTTGCAATAATTCGCGAATACTTTGATATGGTTCTTTGTACAACCCAGTACCCTGCAGCAATTCTATTATTTTTTGTGGGTCAACGCTAAAACTTGGTCGGGTTTTTCCGTCAAATGTATCGTAGTCTTTTAAACTGACTTTTAACTCGCCTACTGTGGGTAAAAATCCATAGGAAGTTTCAGGAACAATATCATTCCAGTTCTTCGTTTGGTCATATATTTCATCATCAATATACGAAAACCATCTATTTGTTAAATCTGCAACTTCATAGCTATTGCAAACTGCAGTTGCTTCAATTTTTATTCTATCAATTCTTATGTGGGTAATTGACAAGTCTTTTTCTTTGTGCTGAATAGAATCTATAGGTATAGTTTTTAATGTTTTTAGCAATATTTCAGAAAAACGATTACTATCCATATCTAATAGATCCCCTAATCTAAGAAGACAAGCTATATATCTAGGATGACAATCATCTGTATCAATGCCAACCTCTGTTATTGGTAATTCCATTACTTGAGAAAATGATTGACAATGCACCGCACAAATACGAGAGAGTATCTGAATGATTCTTTTTGGAATAGGACTTCCTGCTAAATTTATGGATGATTCTTCTTCTATTATGTCGATTGCACGATCAGCATGTTTTTGTCTTATAAATTCAGCTAATAAAAATTTAGCACTATCATAATTTTTTGAAGTCAATTCATTTGCTACATAATAAATTTTTTCTTCCCTTATTTCAAAGCAAATTCCATATTCATACAATGGAGAGTTTTCTTCAGCTTGTATTTTCTTGATAAAACAGAGAAAATCCTTATTATTAAAAACTGCGTCCTTTGCAGATGCAAAAACAGCCATACCAATATCATGATAATAAGCGACAGATATAATAAGCCACAAATCAATTGCAGATAGTTTTTCTAAAGTTTCAAATCCAATTATTCTGATGATATTATTAATGATTGCCTCTGAGTGACTTTTATCATGCAGGCTATAATGTGGGAATACTTGTGAAATGGTACTTAGCACTTGAGGTATATAATCTTTTGCAACCTGCCATTGTGTAAAAAAAATACGACTTGCACTGTTTTCAGTTTTTTTTAATAATAGCTCTTCTATTTTTGTTCCCATTTATACTTATCCTCACCTCAGTTCAATTTTTTACCATAGCCTTTTGCCGTAATGCTTGTTTTCAGTTTAAGTGTACTCTTGCAATGATAATAAACCTCTATATCTTTTTTTTCAATATCGTAGCAGAATAATCTATTGATTTAATATTAACGGCTTTACAAATAAAAAACGCTCACTATAATTAGTGAGCGTTCATCTAGCTATCGAAGGGCAATGGCTTACACCATTCCCATACAGTATTCAACCACAATTGCAACAATTACAACAAGCAATGAAATAATAAATCCATGAATCATCGGATTTACGCCTGACTGTTTCATATCTTTAAAGCTTGTCGTTAAGCCAATTGCAGAAAGGGCAGCAACCATCAAAAACTTACTCAGGTTTTTTGATTGCTCAATTGCAACAGAGGGAATTACGCCAAAACTATTTATAACAGATAATAAAATAAAGCCAACAATAAACCATGGCACAAGCTTAAAAATATGCAAATTGCTTTTTACTTGGCTTTCATCACCGTGATTAAGGGCAATAGCTCGTTTTTTAAATCGCATATTAATGAGTGAAAAAATAATAACCACAGGAATAATTGAAAGCGTGCGTGTTAGTTTTACCATCGTTGCAAAGTCGCCTGCAGCCTCGCTATAAGCAAAGCTTGCCGCAACAACGCTTGAGGTGTCATTTACCGCCGTTCCTGCCCACAAGCCGTATGCAATATCGCTTAAGTTCAATGCATGACCCATAAACGGAAACGCAATAATCATCACCATATCGAACAAAAAAGTTGCCGACATAGCATAGGCAATGTCCTTGTTGTCAGCCTCGATAACGGGAGCGATTGCAGCGATTGCAGAACCTCCACAAATCCCTGTTCCAGCGGAAATAAGGTTTGAAAGCTTCCAATTAAGCCCCAAAAGTTTTCCAATAAAAAATCCGCCACCAAAGCACGTAAGGAGCGTAAAAACCATAACAATCAAACTGAGTTTGCCAATTTGCAAAATCGTGTTGATATCTAAAGACGCTCCCAATAAAATGATTGCAAATTTTAAAACTCGCTTTGAGGTAAAATGCAGGCCTTTGTCAAAAAATTTCAAATCAAAAACGGAATTTAAGATCATTCCTAAAAACAACGCTATAACGGACGCTCCAATTAAATGGATAGGCAAAAGTCCCTCAAGAGTGCTCGCCACAAAGGCAATCAGGCACGCTAACAAAAATCCAAGCAAAAAATTGTTTTGCATAATGCTCCCAAACGATTTTTTCATATTTTCTCCTAAAGAATTATCAAGCAAGCCAACCCTTTGATTTGCTCAAATATTTTTGTGATAAAATTCACAATCGCCTTGATTATATCAAAAAATAAAATTAATATGAAATTATCATTTTTTATTAATTGATAAGAAAATCTTATAGACAAAATGCTAGAATACCGATTTAACACGTTTTTGAAATTATGCGAACTTCTCAACTATCGAGCAACCGCCGAAGAGCTTAATATGACGCAGCCTGGCGTAACGCAGCATATTCAATTTTTAGAGCATGAATACAGCATAAAATTATTTAACTATAATGGAAAAAAACTGTCAAAAACAAAGGATTGTTTGCAGTTGGAAAACTACGCGAAATCAGCAGTTTATAACGATAAAAAGATACGAGAGAGTTTAGGTGCAAACACAAAGCAATCAATACAATTTGGTGCGACAAAAACAATTAGCCAGTACGTAATTCAAACAAAAATTAAACAGCTCGTTGCACGGGATGATATCGATGTTTCGTTTATCACGGAAAATACCAATGCTTTGCTTGCCAGTTTACAAAAGGCTCAGCTCGATATTGCTATGGTTGAGGGATTTTTTAACAAAGAAGAATTTGATTTTACGCTGATGAGAAAAGAAGCCTTCGTTGGAATTTGTGCAAAAAATCATCCATTTGCAGGGCAAGACGTTTCTATTGAAGATTTGTTTGGCGAAAAACTTTTTTACCGAGAGGTTGGATCTGGCACGCGCTCAATTTTGGAGCAACTATTACTCCAGCATAATTATTCGCTTAAAACATTTAAAAACTCCGCATGCATAAGCGATTTTTCACTCATCGAGCATTTGGTAGAAAATAATACAGGGATTTCTTTTGTTTACGAGGTAATTGCAAATCAGAATGCACATATCAGCTCGTTTACCATAAAAGACATTGCAATAAAGCATGAATTTAATTTTGTGTACTTAAAAAACACGCAAGCAAAAAATCTTTTACACTTTTTGCATTAAAAAAGCAGTCCCGAAGGACTGCCCTAGTAAAAACTTAAACGCGGTTCGCTGAACCAAGAACGTTAATATTTTTGTGCATGTATAATTTTTTCAACTCATCACGAGCAGGCCCAAGATATTTACGTGGGTCAAACTCTTCTGGTTGTGTTGCAAACATTTTTCTGATTGCAGCAGTCATTGCAAGACGGCCATCTGAATCAATGTTGATTTTGCATACAGCTGATTGTGCAGCTTTGCGAAGTTGTTCCTCAGGGATACCAACAGAGTTTGGCAAGTGTCCACCGTATTTTTCAATTTCTTTTACGTACTCAATCGGAACAGAAGAAGAACCATGTAAAACGATGGGGAAACCTGGAATGCGTTTTTCAATTTCTGCCAAAATGTCAAAACGTAATGGAGGTGGAATTAAAATTCCATTTGCATCTCTTGTACATTGTTCTGGTTTGAATTTTGTTCGACCATGGCTTGTACCAATAGAAATTGCAAGAGAATCAACGCCAGTTTTTTTAACAAAATCTTCAACTTCTTCTGGCATTGTGTAACTTGAATGCTCAGCAACAACATCATCTTCAACACCAGCTAAAATTCCAAGCTCGCCTTCAACAGTTACATCATGCTTGTGAGCATAGTCACAAACTTTTTTTGTCAATGCAACATTTTCTTCATAAGAATGGTGAGATCCATCAATCATTACAGAAGAAAATCCGTTTTCGATACAATCGATACAAAGCTCAAGCGTATCTCCGTGATCCAAGTGCAATGTGATAGGAATATCACAACCCAACTCATGAGCATACTCTACAGCACCTCGTGCCATATTTCTCAAAAGATTTGAGTTTGCATATTTTCTTGCACCTGATGAAACTTGCAAAATTACGGGTGATTTTGTTTCAACACAAGCTTGAATGATCGCTTGCATTTGCTCCATATTATTGAAATTGTAAGCAGGGATTGCATATCCGCCCTTTACTGCATTTTCAAAACCAGCTTTAGTATTAACCAAGCCTAAATCCTTGTAACTCGTCATAATAACTCCTAAAAAGTCAAGTGATTAAACGCACTATAAAAAATATGCATTTATAATTGATTGATTTTATTGCGAATCAAAAAATTAATCAAGAGGATTTAAAAACTCCATTCTGAATTTAAGAAAAAATACCGATAATAAAGCATGAGTTTTCCGCCTGTTCAAGAGTTTAAGAAATTTATTGCCCCAAATGTGAATCGTTGTGATTTTATTTGTCAGTGGCTGGAGGAAAATCATATTGAATTTTCTATTATAGTGCTAGAAAATGCCCGCCATGTGTATATCAACTTTCCCTCGACGGCGTATAATCCCATGTTTAAGACAAAAACAATTCTCACTCATTATGACCGCACCGAAAATACCCCAGGAGCGAATGATAACAGTGCGGCTGTTTTTCAGATTTTGCAATTTGCAAAGCAGTTATATGTCTCAGAAATTCAACATAATATCCGTATTTTTTTTACTGATGGCGAAGAGATGGGGGAAGAAAACGGTATTATTGATCAAGGTGCATACGGCATTGCTTCTAAGTTTAAACAGCTGGGAATTTTATACGATGATATTTATGTTTTTGATTGTTGCGGGCGTGGCGATGTCATTGTAATTTCGACAGCGGGACAAACAGTTAAAGGCAATCGCAATTTTCTTCGCCGTTTTGATGATTTATTTACTCGGACAAAAAAAATTGCACAACTTGCATCGCCTCAAAGTTGGATCACGCTTCCAGTTCCTTACAGCGACAACGCTTCGTTCATTGCGTCAGGGATTCCTGCCGTTGCAATAACCATTTTACCCCACGAAGAGTCGACAAAATTTATGCTAGACTTACGGCGCGATAAAAACTTTGAAGGTCTCCTCCTTCAGTCAGCTAAGGATTGTAAATCCCGCCTACCTCGAACATGGCAAATTATGCACACAGCAGAGGATAATTTTGCAAGCCTTAATGAAGAAGCCTTTACTTTGATGGGAAAATTTCTTGATACCCTTGCACGTTCTCGAACAGTAAATTAACCAATTGATTTTTGTTGTAAAATAGAAAATTTTATGATACAGTTAAAGAATGTGAATATCAAT
>JBOFSR010000033.1:0-31492 GCA_051651645.1 Treponemataceae bacterium
AAAGACATTGAAAGTGGAGAATATATGATTGAACTTCGCACCATGCTTAACAGCAACGGCAAACCCTCTAAGACATACAAAAAAGGACAGTTTCACACACTCATCCGTGTACGTGAATAAGAGAATACCATGCAAATAAGTTTTGTTGAGTGCCCTAGCTACGACCGAGTGTGCGCCCTAGCTACGACTGAGTGTGCGCCCTTACTACGACCGAGTGTGCGCCCTAGCTTCGACCGAGTGTGCGCCCTTACTACGACCGAGTGTGCGCCCTAGCTTCGACCGAGGGTGCGCCCTAGCTACGACCGAGGGTGCGCCCTAGCTACGACCGAGTGTGCGCCCTAGCTATGACCGAGTGTGCGCCCTAGCTACGAATGCAACAAGTTGCATCTTAAGTTTTTACTTGGTAGCCTGCGCTACCAATAGCTCGCTATACGTAAAAACTTAAGGATTTATTCTATGCGAGAAGAACAACAAAGCTTTGAATGCAACAAGTTGTACTTGAACGAGAAGAACAACAAAGCTATGAATGCAACACGGTGGCATTTATGCACCAATAACACCATAAGGATAATCTATGAGCAACCACGAAAAAAACATTCTCCATGCGCAACAAAAGCGATCCCAGCTTGCACAGTCGGCACATCCTGCTGTTCATCGTCAAACCTATCATTATACTGCCCCTGCAGGCTGGCTTAACGATCCTAATGGCTTAATCTATTTTAGGGGCAAATACCACCTGTTCTACCAGCACAATCCCTTTGCTCCAGTATGGGCGTCAATGCACTGGGGGCATGCTCACAGTAGCGACTTACTCCATTGGCAGGAGCTTCCCCTTGCGCTTGCACCAAGTGAGCCGTATGACAGTCACGAAAGGGGCGGCTGTTTTTCTGGCAGTGCCGTTGAAAAAGACGGCACTCTCTACCTTTTTTACACAGGCTGTATTATACAGGACGGCAAATCAATACAAACGCAGTGTTTGGCAACCAGTACTGATGGCATTCACTTTCAAAAGCATCCGTTAAATCCGCTCATTGCTTTACCCCCACACGGATATTCCCAAGAGTTTCGCGACCCCAAGGTGTTTTTTCACGGCAATCACTGGTATATGGTTGTCGGTGCCTCCATTGGTGGGCAGGAAACAGGAGATGGGCGTATTCTTTTGTATCAATCAAGTGACTTACTGCATTGGAGCTTTTTTAGCGAGATTGCCAGCTCTAATGGTCAGTGGGGTGCCATGTGGGAATGCCCTGACTTATTTGAATTGGACGGCAAGTGGGTCTTGCTGTTTTCGCCGATTGGCATGGCAACAAGGCGGTGCGTATACTTTGTCGGATCGATGGACTTTACAACGGGGACGTTTACCATGCACAACTCAAGCCAAATTGACTTTGGCAGTGATTTTTATGCGCCACAAACCTTTGAAGACCACACAGGCAAACGTATTATGATTGCGTGGCTTGACTCGTGGGATGTACCAAGTGAGGATCATCCAACCAAGGGTGAAAACTGGAGGGGCGGCTTTACCATTCCTCGCATCCTCAGCATTGATGAAAACAATACCTTACTGTGTAAGCCTGTAAGCACCCTTGATGATTTTTTGCCTCAAAGGGAATTACAGCACGATATGAGCGTACACAGCCAAGATCTTGCCATTGAACCGAGTAATCCATTGTGCTATAAACTAACGCTGACGATTGATGTTCAAAACACGAATGCTACGGCAACCGAGGTGCATATTAGATCCAGCCAGAGCGAAAAAATATGCCTAGTCGTCGATTATATGAGACAGACACTCACCTTTGACAACAAAGCGCTCAAGCTTGAAAAAAGTGCGCACGATATTAGCAAGAACGATACACAAGAGGTACGGATTCCCCTTTGCATAACCGAGCCAACACTTGAACTATGCTTTGTGTGTGATACAAGCTCCTGTGAAGTATTTGTCAATAACGGAAGGATTTGTATATCAAGCAATATCTTTAACGCCACACAAAAGCAGTCAGCCTTTTGCCGCTCCATAGGTGGAATAACCCAGATACAAAAGCTTGAAATCGCAACCCCCCAATAGAAAAACCCCCAGAGCAATTACTTTGATCTGGGCAAACTCATAGCTTCGTTTGTGCTTATTTTAGTATTTCGCCGCCGTGCCAAAGTTTTTCAAGGTCGTAGAAGTCTCTGGCTTCTTTTGACATCAGATGAACTACAATCGCGCCAATATCAATGAGGTTCCAGTCATCGCCATCAGGTATTTTGCGGTTAGGAACATTAATTTCTAAGTCATTTTCCTTAGTATAATCTTTTACGTACTTATACAGGCCTTTCCAGTGAGTTGAACTATTGATGGTTACAATAATAAAGTAGTCTGTCCAGCTATTGAGGGTTGAAACGTCTATTAATCGTACATCCTCGCCTTTATAATCCTCTAATAGTTGTGCAATCTCTCGTGCTTTTTCTTCTATGCTTTTCATTCGCTCCCTCTTTGCTTTGTTACAAATCGACCGTCAAAGTCTTTTCCTAAAATTATGGTGAAGTCTACCATAGATTCATTCAGATTTGCTGTAATTTCGCCCATTGCATCAGAATCTTTTCCAACAATCATATCACAGCGAATAATCTGTCCAATACTTTGGGCAACTTCTTCATTCCCAACATGATCAATAATCATTGTATACTCATAATCAGAGGCGTTTGCATTGACGGTGCTAAGCACATCGTAGCCAAAACTTTGCAAAAGAGATGCGGTGTTTCTCGCAAATCCTTGAATGTTTGTACCGTTTTGCACCTCAAGAACATAGGTTCTGTTATGAGCGGTTTGATTGGAGGCAACTAAGGCACTCATCGTCTGCTTAAAAATATCTTTGATCAGCTGTCCATCGTAGAATGGGAACAAAAGCCTCTTTCCGTCAACCTCGCGCAATGAGCCTGTAACGGTTTGGGACAAAAGTCTCTCGGAGTCAATCATAATAATTTGGCGCAAGAGGTTTTTTAAGTCTGCTTTGCCTAAATTACTTCTCATATTTGCCGTGATTGCAGAAAATATGTTTCGAGAAAATACAATGTTTGCTTTGTTCTTAAAGCCCCACAACAGAGCTATTAACGTGTTTTGTCGTCGCTCTTGTGCTGTTGATTCTGAGTTCTCTTCAAAGTCATACGTTACATAACTGACAACTTTATCGCCGTCAAGTGCAACAGCTCCTGATGGCAAAAGATAGTGAACACCGTCATTGACGGCATCAATGGGATAGGGAATAAAAACCTTTAATCCGCCAAGGAGGTCAGTAATATTTGAGAGCTCATCAACGTTCATCAAGATGCGAAAGGGAATTGTAATGCCAGTAAGTCGCTCAATCTCTGTTTTGTAGGCGTCAATTCCTCTCTCTTCAAAAACAGCATCAATGCGATCAACACGATTTAAGCTTCGAATAATTAAGCCTGTATTTTCAGGGATATCAAACAAGGCTCCGCGTTTCAGTGGTGGATAATAAATTAACACATACGTAAACAGAGGTTTGCCTTCATCTTCTAAAACAAAAAGCACGTTCAAAAGCTGATCGCTGGTGAGCACCTCCGCAACGGGGTCTGTTTGCAACGTAAAATACAACACAACAGAGGTTACTACTAAAATTACTAAGATTATAACAAGGGCAAAAAAACTTTTTTCTCTAATTGCCAAAAGAAACTCCTCTATAGCATTAATAAAAGCAGGGTTAAAACAAGTGAACTTTATCGTTTAACCAACGAACAAAGTCTTCTGTATCAGGAGTTAAGATTTTATTCTTGCGAATAACTGCTTCACAGTTTTCTTGTGCAATCTTATATCCTAGCTCATATAATGTCAAATTTTCAATACTTTTACAATAGGCTTCAGTCATTTGCGGCCGCTCTGGTTCGATTTTATCAGCAATGAAAGTAAGGAGTGCCAATTCCCCGATGTTCTTTGCGCCAAACGTATGATATCTGACGCTATCAAGAATTTGTTTATCCTGAATGCCAAAGTCGCTTTGCAAAAGGTTTGCACCAGCTCGCCCATGAAGAAGGTTTGGTTTTGCCTTTTCAAAGTCTCGTATAGGATTGCCATCTTTTTGAGCAAGCTCGGTTACTGCAGTATCTAACAGATTTTTACAAATATCATGGGCAAGGCCTGTAAAGTAAGCAGTGTTTTCATCGAGTCCATATTTTTTTGCAAGCCGCTTGCATGTGTTTGCCGTACGCAGCGAATGGGCAAAGCGCTTTTCTTGCAAATTCTTTTTAAGATAGATGGTAATGTTGTCGGTCAACAAAGGAATATTCAAAGCTCCTCCCTGTATAAATTGTTTTCAACAATATAGTCATAAACGCTATCACTTACAAGGTAGCGAATACTCTCGTTTTGCGTTAGGCGCCTTCTAATATCACTTGAGCAAATCGGCAAAATTGCATTGTTAAGCGGGCGGCACGGATATTTTTTTTTGTTCGATACAAAAAAATCTGACTCTTCAACGAAGTTACGATGTGCTAGTATAATATCTACTTGGTCTGCAAGAATATTGGCGTCTTTCCACAGATAAAAATCATCGATTAGGTCATCTCCCATAATCAAGCTGATTTTTTCTCCTTTGGAATATTTTTTTTGCAAATATGCGATTGTATCAATAGTATAGGAAAGCCCCTTTCGTTCAAGCTCACACGAGTCAACACAAAAATACGGATTAGAGCTAATCGCCTTTTTAATCATCTGAAGACGCACCTCGCCTGTTAGGGGTTGTATGTTTTTATGAGGAGGCAAAAAAGTTGGTACAAAGATAATTTTCTCAAAGCCAAACTGAACGCGTGCTTGCTCAGCAAGGCAAAGATGACCTATATGAATAGGGTTAAATGTGCCACCGAGCATTGCATATTTCACGAAAAATCTTGTCCTGGATAATGGATTTCTTCGGTCTCACAAACAGAGCGATCCTGCAAAAAAGAGCTTTGTTTTGCCTCATTCGAATTTTCATTTGCGGCATGAATAAAGTTTGATAAAACAATGATTTGTTTTTTTACATCCTCAAGCCCCCGCCGATTATACAGCGACATTCCTAAAATCGTTTCTGCAGGATATTTTTTTTGTATCTCCTTTAGCCGATCCTTTGTGCCTTCAAGGTCAAGCTTATTACACAAAATAATTCGTTTTTTATTAAAAAGCTTGGTAGAAAAGTTTTTTAACTCCTGCAAAAGAATATCAAAAGCCTCGATATAATTATCATCTGCCAAATCAATAATAAAAACCAAGCCCTGTGTTCTTGAAATATGCTTCAAAAACCGAGTTCCCAAGCCAAGTCCTTCTGAAGCTCCTTCGAGAATTCCTGGAATATCTGCAATAATGATATCGTTTTCTTGATCAACTCGAAGTACGCCAAGGTTTGGGATTTTTGTGGTAAAGGGATACGGTGCAATTTTTGGTCGGGCGTTCGTAAAGTAATCAAGCAAAGAGGATTTTCCTGCATTGGGGAAACCAACTAAACCAATGTCAGCCATGATGTTAAGCTCAACTAAGAGTTCACGACTTTCGCCTTCAAGCCCTTGGTTTGCATGACGTGGTGCCTGATTTGTTGAAGACTTAAAGTGAACATTCCCCCAACCTCCGTTGCCGCCGTGTAAAAAGGTAAAAACTTCATCTTCGCTTTCGGTTGTGAACTGGCAAATTACCTCGCCTGTCATAGCGTCTTTAATAATAGTGCCAGGGGGAACAGGAAGGATCACGTCCTCACCATCTTTTCCAAAACGATTACCACCCTCACCATCAGAGCCGTTGCGTGCTTTGAAATGCTGCTTGTACCTCATGTGTGCAAGTGTTCGCAAATTTTTCTTTACTTGAAAAACAACGTCGCCGCCTCTGCCACCATCGCCACCTGAAGGACCACCAAGCGGAACATATTTTTCTCGGCGAAATGCAATACAGCCATTTCCGCCTTTTCCAGAGCTAACCTTTATTGTTACTTCGTCTGCAAATTTAACCACAGTGATATCCTTAATGAATGAGTGATTTAATCATCTCTCATGTTTATTTTTTAGATAGTTTACAAAAAAAAAGCCCGCCAAATTTAATCTGCTAGACAGATTAATCTGTTACGGGCATTGTAGCAAAGATGGTAAGCTTATGCTTGTAGAGGTTCTACAGAAGCAAGCTTTCGACCTTTTCTTTCATGGTACACAACTTTACCTGTTTCTTTTGCAAACAAAGTATCATCTCGTCCAATTCCAACATTATTTCCTGGGTGAATTTTTGTTCCCCGTTGACGTACTAAAATTGATCCTGCTGGAACAAGTTGTCCGCCATAAACTTTAACACCTAAATATTTTGGATTTGAATCTCGTCCATTCTTAGCACCGCTACCGCCTTTTTTTCGACCCATTTTATGCCTCCATGTTCTCTTTTATAAATTAATTACGCAACAATAATTTCTTCTACAATAACATTTGTATATTGTTGTCTGTGTCCAATCGTACGATGGTAGTCTTTTTTACTTTTGTACTTGTAAACAATAATTTTTTTGTCCTTAAAAGTATTTTCGACTTTTACAACAACAGATGCACCACTCACATAAGGAGCACCAATATTTACATTTCCATCATTATTTACAAACACAACTGTATCAATTGTAAGTTTCTCGCCTTCCGCAATATCAAGCTTATCAAGTTGAATAGTAGCACCTTTTTCAGCCTTGTATTGTTTGCCCTTATAATCAATTAATGCATACATTTTAATACCTCTTCATTTATTCTGTTCTATAAATTGTAATTTAACAAGATAACAATTTTCATACACTGCCATCCCGCCTATTTTATGTAACTAATAGTCTTCTATTTATAGTGAACTGACATGATACAAAAAAAAGAAAAATAAGTCAATATATTTTCTTAAAATTCAAACAAATGCTCTTATATCTGATCAAGTCGAGCAATATCTGCATCATAATTAACACCAGCAATATCAAAACCGTTGGCTGCCAAAAAGTCATGCTGATAACCTACTAAGTCGGCATGCTGTGCAACATTATCTTCAGTAATTTGAGCCATAATACGAGTTACTTCACTTTGAACTTTTTCATCCATTTCCCAGTCATCAATACGAATACGATTTCCCTCATCAACAGGGATTGAATTACCTGCATAAAGTCGCTCCGCAAAAAGCCGCTCAATCTGCTCAATACAACCTTCATGCGTTCCCTGCTTTTTCATCACGTTAAATAAAACAGATAAATACAAAGGAATAATTGGAATAACCGCACTTGCCCGCGTTACTAAGCCCTTGTTCACTGAAACAAATGCACGGCCACTCACCTCGCTCATTTTTTTTGTTATAGCAGCGGCACTATTTTCTAAGTGTTCTTTTGCTTTTCCAATCGTTCCATCGCGATAAATTGCATGAGAGAGCTCAGGCCCAATATAGGAATACGCAATCGTTAAGCAATTATTTTCTAACACTTTATTTTTCAAAAGGCAATCGATCCACAAATCCCAATCTTCGCCTCCCATAACCTTAACAGTATGAGCAAGCTCCTCATCGTTAGCAGGATCAACGGCAATTTGCTTTAATGTGCCCGTAAAGGGATCAACAGTTGTACCAGAAAAGCTCTTTTTTAACGGTTTCAAAACTGATTTATAAAGAATACCATCGCTAGGATCTTGGCGAACAGGGCTTGCAAGGCTATAGATAACCAAGTCAAACTTTATATTGTTCTTTTTTGCAACAGCCACAACCTCATTTTTTATCTCATTTGAAAAAGCATCCCCGTTAATCGAGTAGGTAAAAAGATTTGCTTGCTTTGCAACCTCATCAAAGGCAAGATTGTTATACCAACCAGGAGTTCCGCCCTTCGTCTCAGATCCTTCTTTTTCAAACGACACACCAATCGTCGAAGCATTATATCCAAAAGCTGCCGTAATGCGGCTTGCAAGGCCATAACCATTTGAACACCCTAGAACTAATACATTTTTCAACGATTTATCTAGTTTTCTAGCAGAAGTTTTAGTTTTTACATACGCAATTTGTTGTGCAACAGATTCCTTACAACCAGCAGGATGTGCATTTAAGCAAATACTATTGCGAATCATAGGTTTTATAATCATTTTAATCCCTGTAAATCAGCTAGTTAATAAAACCAGCATGATATATAAAATAGTTTTGAAAAAAATAATAGACAAAAAAAAAGATTATGTCAATCATTTTTTTATAATAGCAAAAAAAAAGATTGCTCGCATGGGCAATCTTTTTTTCAATGGCTTTGAAATTCTCTACCAGTTATCAATCATATCATCAGGATCTCTGCTTTCAAAAGCATATAAATCCGTCACAGCTCTCATATCATCAAAATAAATATAGTAAGTACCATAAGCATCATCTGGATCACAATCAATACGGAATCCTAAAATTCGCAAACCGTTGCGTGATGGATAATGCAAGTTAGACTGAATAATACCTGTTTTTCCATCTGCTGAAGCTGGGATAGTAGCTGTTAATTTTTTCCAACCAGAAAAATTTAGACGACCTAAAGACAATTCAAATGTTTTACCCATTGAGTCTTGAACCAACAACTTTAATCGATGATTAAAATTTCGACCTGCAACCCAAACAGAAACAGTTTTTGCAATACCTTCGATAGGTAAAGGACGCACTGACTTAATATAAATCGGATTTTGTCCTCTTCTAAAAAAATCAATTCGAACACCAAGAGATTTTAAATCAACCTGTCCCTCAGGAACACTATCTGGCAATTCTTCTTTTGCAGCAGGCATACCATCAAACAATCTTGAAGTAGCAACGCCATCATCAGATGCAATTGAAACACTCCATGCAGCTTCTCGCTCAAACAAATCAATAGAAACTTCTTTTAAAGATTGACGAGCAGTATCAGCACCAATTGCTGCAGCATCTGGTGTTGTCAAAGAAGCAGTTGCAGGAGCACCCTCTTCTTGAGCATAAAAAACCGACAAAGTAAAACAAAGCAAGGCAATAAATATAATATTTTTTTTCATTATTGTGCTCCCTCTGTTGCAGCAGCTGAAGATGTCTCACCAAAACTATTAGTATTCATTTCATATCCATCATACAAATCAACAAAAGTGTTTGATAAATATTTCAAATTATCAAAATATATTACAAATTGATCAACAGGGGCTAATGCACTTGCCTTAATTCGAAAACCAACAAAAGCTGCATTTTTCAAACCTGATCTATAACGTGATTTTTGAACTAACCATGTAGGTAAAATAGCACTTCGATTTTTCCATCCCAAGTAATCTAACTTACCAAGAGGAAACTCATGAACAGATCCGTGTGCATCTCTAATAAGAATTACAAGAGAATAATCATATCCTGCACCCCAAACCCATGCATCAAGTTGCTTTACTATACCATGCAAAGGTATTTCATAAGGAACTGTAGCTCCTTCTTCATTTGTTGTTGAAGGATAAATTTCAATCCAGTTATCACCCTTACGGTCAAATCGTGCTTCAACGCCTAAAATCATTGCTGGTGGATCATCTTCTTTTCTTTGAAATTTTAAAGAATTAGGAATACCTTCAAAATGCTGCACACGAGGATAACCTTCAGTAACATATCTACTCGATTGTGCACGCCAAGTCCACTCTACTTTTTCTGTGTCATCAAAATTATCAATGAGAACAGATTCAAAGCTCTCTGTACCGTTAGCAAAAAGTGCTGATCCACAGAATAACGCGATGAAAGTAAAACAAACAAACAAAAACCAATTTCGTTTCATTAAAAAACTCCTTTAAGTGTCATAAGAAATATCATTAAAGTAATTCAAACTATTATATATTTTTTAAAATAGTTTGTCAAACCTTTATTGAAATAAATTCTGTTTTTCTTTAACTTTAATTTACGAGAGGTACAAAAATGAGCTATAAAACAAATTATCACACTCACTCTGTCTTTTGCGATGGCAAAAATACGCCAAAAGAAATTATTGAAGCTGCATTACACAAAGAATTTACAGACTTAGGCTTTAGCTCTCATGCACTCTACCCTTTTGCTTCAACATGGCATCTCCCAATAAATGATTTTAAAAAATATTTTTCAGAACTCACTCACCTTCAAAAAGAGTATAGCACTCAAATAAATATTTTCATAGGGCTTGAGGTTGATTTTTTTCCTTTATTATCATCTTTTCCCAACAAAAATAATTTTTCATCATTCAATCTTGATTATATGATTGGATCTTTACACTTTTTATCAACAGATGAAAAACTTCCCTGCTTCACCGTGGATGGGTCTGCACAAGAGGTTGTAAATGGAATTTCAACGCATTTTAACGGAAATGCAAAAAAATTTGTGCAAGCGTATTATCAAAATTTACGTAAAATGATTGTTGAGTGCGATTTTGATATAATTGGGCATGTTGACGTAATTCTCAAACGCAATCACGTTTTACAATTTGTTGACACCTCAGAAAAATGGTACAAAAAAGAAATTGAATTAACAGCACAAGTCATTGCTTCAACAAATAAAATCGTTGAAATCAATACAGGAGGAATGACAAGGCAAGCTATCAACACAACTTACCCGTCACAAGATTTTTTACGATATCTTTGCCTCAACAAGGTGCCAATTGTTATAAACTCCGATGCACACAAGGCTCAAGACATTGATGGCTACTATGATGTTGCAAAAGAGAACGCAATCAATGCGGGCTATAAATCAGTTAGTGTCCTACAAAAAAACAATCAATCCGTTTACTGGAAACAGATTGATATTCATATTTTTGAGAAACAGATGCATAATGGAGGCTAATTATGCTTTATTCTTCTTTAATATGTCGCCTAATCCTGCAAGATCAATATTTGATGCTGCTTTGTTTTCATCTTGAATTGCATTATACAACTCTTGGCGAAAAACTTTTACGTCCTTTGGAGCTTCAACGCCAATTTTCACTTGCTCGCCACGAATCTCAATAATAGTCAGGGTAATATCATTACCAATTTTTATTTTTTCGTTTAATTTTCGAGATAGAATTAACATGCGCCACCTCTTTTTTTCATTTCATCAAAAAGATTGTGCTTTGTTTGCCAGCGTGGATCATTTACAACAACTTGCAAGCCCTTATTATTTTTTTTATTGATGATTACAGGCCCTTGTAAATTTGCCGTAATCCCTGATCCATCACTTGGAACCGTTAAAATCGAAAGAACCAAAATATCGGCAGGATTTGTAATTTCTATTTTTTGCAAAAATTCATCATCAACATCGAGCTCATAGTCCGCACAAAACAAAAAAGGATCCATTATCAAAAAAGCAAGCCCTGACTCCTGCACTGATTGAAGCCACAAAAATGGTTGGTGCTCAGATTCAATCAAGGCAAATTCCGTCATTTGTTCAAAACCAAACAATCCACAGGGAAAATCAATTAATTGTTTTTTATCAATGGTAACTTTTCCCATTGATTTTGTATCAATTTCCATATTTTATCCTTTATATTAAAAATTTATCGTAAAAAATTCAAAAGTGTATTTGAGTACAATTTGCCTGCAACACTGAGCGACGCCTGATGCACGTAATCAAGCAATTTTAGGTCGGTGATTGCTTTTGTAAAATCAAGATCGCCTTCACGAGCAATCATTGCCTGCGTATTTGGAATTTGATTTTGCATTCGAGCAAGGCTTTCATTAACACGCTCATTTTGAGAGCCCAACTTGGCAAGGTGATTAGTAAGATTTCCCATGCCAGAGTCAATACTACCAAGAATTTTGCCGCCAATGCTCTCGTGATCGCCAGAAATCATCGCATCGCGCAAGGCAATAACGGTATCAAAAATTGATCCACCAGAAATAGTTGCCGCAATGTTATTTGCAGGTGGCTGACTTGGGTCAGTAATCAAACCTAAATCAGTAAGAACTGTTCCTTCACCAACATCTTCAAGCCAAAGCTGGCGAATATCCGTTGTTTGTAAGTTAATTCCCTGCGTTACCGAGTCAAGCGTTGCCTTTACCGCAGCCCCTGAATCATTTATTTTTGCAATAATTGCGTAAACATTATCGCCTGCCGTCAACTTTATATTATAGCCATCAACATTTATAGCCGAATCCTCTAGCACACGATACTCTGTTGCGTCTCGCCCAGAAAAAACGGTTTGCTTTTCAGCCCAAAAAATTTGATTTCCCGCTCGGCCAATGTCCAAAAACTGACGCTCATCAAGCTCAATTTTATTTGAATCAATATTTCCATTATACTGAACGCTCGTAATTAAGGCCTCTGTTGCACCCTCAACGCTGCCGTAATTGACATCAAACGCCGTTGTAGTGCTTCGTGTTCCAGAAAAAAGTGAGGTTCCATCAGGGCCAACCGCATTAGCATTTGCAATCATCTCTTGTAAAAGCTGATTAACTTCAAGCGACATATTTTTTAAATCGTCACCAGTAAAAGTGCCGTGAGCACCTGCAATTGCAAGCTCGCGCACTCGTTGCATAATTTGTAAATTGCCATTCATATAGCCTTCTGCAATGGCAAAAGAATCATTGACTGTTTTTGCATTTTGCTCAAATCGTTCAAGTCGCCCTGCATAGGATTGATAGCGAACCAAATGCCCAGCTGCAAGCGGATCGTCACGCAACTGCTCGATTTTTTGCTGACTTGCCATGCGATTATTTGCCTTATTGAGTTGAGCCTCTTTAAGACGCAAGTTACTTTGAATATCTGAATTCATCACTGAAGAGCTAACTCTTGTCATATTCACTCCTTTTTTTTACTGTACTGATGCACTCAGAGTTTTGCCCCTGCTCTGCAATCAAAAAAACTTACTATATCAAAATCTTCTATAATACTACGCTTTTAAACGATTAATAACCGTATCAAGCATTTGATCAATCACCGTAACATATTTTGCAACCGCATTATAACCGTGCTGAAACTTGATAATGTCGGCAAGCTCTTCGTCCACATTGACGCCAGAAATTGCATCGCGCATTGCACGCAAATCGCCCATAATGGTATTTTGGCTTTTCATATTATAATCAGCCTGCTCCGCTTTTAGTGCAATATTCGTTACACTGTCTGCAAAATAATCATCAAAGGTGCGAGACTTTCCAATCATCACAGGATTATTTCTAATGCCTGCAATCGCAAGGGCTGCAGCTCCATCGCCTTGATTTCGAACACCATAATTATTTACAAAAGCCGAACCAACTGAAAGCACGTCACGACGAATTGTTTCATTAATGGCAATATACGCTGAAGGATCCTGCACAGGAGCAACACTAAACTGAGCGCCATTAGCACTCAGAGCATTCACGGCATTCGGCTGATTAAAATTAAACGCATTCTCTTGGCCACTTCCAGCCAAAATGCCTGCATAGCCGACCAAAAAATGCCCAGAATCCTCCACGTGCCGTATAACAAAATCAGGATTTTCAATATCGTCTGCTGTTGTCGCCTTCAAAACAAGCTTATTATTGTTGTCCAAGTACGCTTTTACTTCGCCGTCATAATTATTTATACGCTCGACAATGTTTTGCACGGTGTCAGTTGCACTGTAGCCAATATTGATATTTCCCTGCTTGCCTGCAAGCGTAATCGTTCCTGCAAGCCCTATTTGCTCATTCGCCTTTAACTCGTTTGCACCAGTGAGGCGAAAAATATACGAAGAGTCAAACTCGCCATCCCCATTTCGATCATAATTTCCCACCGCATTGGTAACAAAAGGCTGCTCGACAAAAAAATCTAAGCCCGTCGCATTATTTGCCCCAATAGAGTTTCGATGAATATCATTTACCAAGTCTGCAAAATTGAGCGTCATAGTATTAAGGGACTGAATTTCACTACGCACATCACTGTCACGAAGCTCAATTAAGGCACCGAGCGTACCACCGCGAAAATCTGCATCAAATTCAGTATCGCTCCAAATGACTTTTGAATAGCCCTTATTTTCAACTTCTGGCACGACAGAAAAACTGCGATGCTTTTCGCCTTGCACCAAAACCTTGCCATCAACATGCACCATAAATTCATCAGAATCACGCTGATCCGTGCTAATATTGATTAAATTTGAAAGCTTTTCTACCAGCAAATCTCGCCTATCAAGCAAATCGTTCGGATTATCGCCCATAGCCCGAGAGCGAGTAATTTCGCTGTTGACAGCCGCTATCTGGCTTGAAAAATCATTTACTTGGCGAACCGTTGCCTCAATATCACTGTTAAGCATATCGCCAATGCCCTTTAAGCCATCATAACGATTATTAATTGAAGTGATAAGCGATTCTCCGCGAGAAACAACCGCTTGACGAGCCGCCGTTGACTCAGGATACACAGAAAGCTCCTGCCACGATTGCCAAAATTTATCTAAACTCGTGCGAACAGAAATATCGGCGGGCTCATTGTACACTTGCTCAAGCATGGTATAATATTTTTCACGCGTTGACCAAAAACTCTCTTTATTCGTTTGCCCTGCTATGCGAGCATCAAGCAACTCATCACGGATTCGCTCAATACTTTCAGCCTTGACGCCCTGCCCAATTTGACCAGGTGTTAAATCACGCGATAAATCAGGACGATGAAGAGGATCAAAAGCGGCAACTTTTACACGCTGGCGAGAAAAACCTTCGGTATCAGCATTATTTATGTTGTGACCAGCCGTATTAATGAGCTTACTTTGCACCATTAATCCTCGTTTAGCCATCTCTATTCCTGCAAAACTTGACATATTTTTCTCCTCTATAATTTTGAACAAAAATGCAAACCGTTACGTTTACCTTCTATTAAATAAGCGTTTTTTAAAACAGTCGATTTAGAATCACTGACTCGGGAACCGTATCGACAATTTTTCCTGAATTAGAATAAACCTTGCTGCGTCTTTGCGGAACAACGGACTCAAAAACACCTTGTAAAAATCCTTTTGTAATGCGAACGTAATCGGTAATTGAATCATTTTCGATTTTTGACACCGCAAGTTTTTGCCTCATAAGCCGAAAATTTTCAAGCAAACTTTGGCGAACCGACTCAGAAAACATATAAGCGATTTGATAAATATCCTTGCCCGACTCGCAATCAATTTGCCCTAAAAGCTGCTGCCTCTTATTTTCTAGCGATTCAAACTCATCGCTGAGGATTTGCACCTTGTGGATTGTTTGATCAAGAGTCTCCCAATTTCGATCAACGACAGCCTGTCGAATAAGCCGTTGATCAGCTAAAATGAGCGTTAAAATATTATTTTGTCGCATAATCAGTTCATTCATTTCTAAACCGATGATATCATTTGTGTTCATGAAATCCTCCACGTTATTACAAAGTCGCATCTTAAAATAAGATTCTCAATTAGAGTATCGGAAAATGAAAAAAATACTTTAGAAATTAAATTGTTCAAAAAAAATAAAAATCTTTTACTATTATCTTGCAAAAAAAACATTAAAAAGATATTCTTTTTATTAGTCATTTATTGGGGTTTAATAACCCTAATCTATATAATTTTAAGGACGGTATTATGTCAGAAAAAAATCTTGTAATGATCGACGGTAACACAGCCGCAGGTCAAGTTGCTCACTCATTGAGTGAAGTCATTGCGATTTATCCTATTACCCCTTCAAGCCCTATGGGAGAGGTTTCAGATGAGTTATCTGCACGGGGTAAGAAAAATATTTGGGGAACAGTTCCAGAAGTTGTTGAGCTTCAGTCAGAAGCTGGTGCCGCTGGTGCCGTTCATGGTGCTTTAACAACGGGTGCTTTAAGTTCAACATTTACCGCATCACAAGGCCTTTTGTTGATGATTCCTAACATGTACAAAATTGCAGGTGAATTAACAAGTACGGTCTTTCACATTGCAGCTCGTGCTGTTGCTGCAAGTGCTTTGTCAATTTTTGGTGATCACCAAGACGTAATGGCATGTCGACAAACTGGTTGGGCAATGCTTTCTTCAAACAGTGTTCAAGAAGTTATGGATTTAGCCGTAATTTCCCATGCTGCAACATTAAAAAGTCGTATTCCATTTCTTCACTTTTTTGATGGTTTTAGAACATCTCATGAAGTTCAAAAAATTGAAGAAGTTTCAACAGAAATCATGCGTAAAATGATTAGTGATGAATTAGTTCGTGAGCACAGAGCACGCGGATTGACTCCACAAAGTCCTTCTTTACGCGGAACAGCACAAAATCCTGACGTATATTTCCAAGGACGCGAGGCTGTTAATAAATATTATGAAGAAGTTCCTTCTATAGTACAAGGCTACATGGATGACTACGCGAAATTAACGGGTCGCCAATATCATTTGTTTGATTACTACGGTGCAAAAGATGCGGACAAAGTCATCATTCTTATGGGGTCTGCTGCAGATACCGTAGAAGAAACCGTTGATGCTCTTAATGCAAAGGGCGAAAAAACAGGACTTTTGAAGGTGCGATTGTATCGTCCCTTTAGTGCTGAGCATTTTGTTAAAGCACTTCCTGCAACCGTTAAAGCGATTGCTGTTCTTGACCGAACAAAAGAGCCAGGATCACTTGGCGAGCCTTTGTATGAAGATATTCGTACGGCAATTGGCGAGATGCAAGGAACGGGAAAATGTCCGTTCAAGGATTATCCTTTAACACTCGGTGGACGCTATGGTCTTGGTTCAAAAGAATTTACGCCTGCTATGGTAAAAGCTGTTTTTGATAATCTTTCTGGCAAAAAAATTAATCACTTTGTTATTGGTATTGATGATGATGTTCAAGGATTAAGCCTTTCATATGATAAATCCTTCCACGTTGAAGAAGATGGCATGAGCGAGGCACTTTTCTACGGACTTGGTTCTGACGGAACAGTTGGAGCGAATAAAAATTCAATTAAAATTATTGGCGATGATCCTTCTCGCAGTGCACAAGCATATTTTGTGTATGATTCAAAAAAATCAGGTACAATGACTGCTTCTCATTTGCGTTTTGGAAAAAGCCGAATCAGAAAGCCTTATTTGATTACGCAAGCGAACTTTATTGCGTGTCATAAATTTGCGTTCCTTGAAACGTATGATATGTTAGAGCATATCAAAAAAGGCGGAACGTTCCTTTTAACCAGTGCATTTTCTGCTGATAAAGTGTGGGATCACCTACCTGCGGAAGTTCAAAAACACATTATTGAAAAAGAAATTAAATTTTATGTGATTGATGCGATGGCTATTGCAGAAAAAGCTGGAATGGGCAGCCGAATCAACGTTGTTATGCAAACCGCATACTTCAAAATATCGGGCGTTCTTCCTGAAGCCGAAGCGATTACGCTTATTAAAAAAGCAATCGAAAAAACATACGGTAAAAAAGGTGCCGACGTCGTTGAAAAAAACATCAAAACGATTGATATGGCACTCGCTGGCGTTCAGCAAGTAAATTATCCAAAAACGGTTTCAAGCAAAACCAACATGAAACCTGCAATGCTTGAAGCGACTGATCCGTTTATCAAAAATATTCTTGGTGCAATTGCTGTAAACAAAGGCGATAGCATTAAGGTAAGCGAAATGCCTGTGGACGGAACATTCCCAACAGCAACAACTAAGTGGGAAAAACGAGGTATTGCAGAGCATGTTCCAACATGGAATCAAGAAACTTGTATTCAATGTGGAAATTGTACTGTTGTTTGTCCTCATGCGGTAATTCGATTCAAAAATGTAAGCGATGCTGAGGCTGCAAAAGCTCCAAAATCATTCAAACTTGCAGAAATTAAGCCAAAACCAGTCGCGGGCGTTAAAACAACGCTTTGTGTATCTGTTGAAGATTGTACAGGCTGTGGCGTTTGTGTAGAAATCTGTCCTGCAAAAGAAAAACACGCAATTCAAATGAAAAACTACCTTGAAGAAAGAGAAGCTGGCGTTGCAAACTGGAAATTCTTTGAAAGCTTACCAGATGCAAAATCAACTGAACTTAATCTTGCAACGGCAAAAGGCTTGGCATACAAGCGACCACTATTCGAATTCTCTGGTGCGTGTGCTGGCTGTGGTGAAACTCCGTATGTCAAGATGCTTACGCAAATGTTTGGTGATCGGGCAGTTATTGCAAATGCAACAGGATGTTCTTCTATTTATGGTGGAAATCTTCCTTCAACTCCGTATGCTAAAAATGCTGATGGGCACGGGCCTGCGTGGTCAAATTCTTTATTTGAAGATGCTGCAGAGTTTGGATACGGTATGCGTTTAACGAGCGATAAACTTGCTGTTCATGCACGTGAAGTTGCACAAGAAGTAAAAACAAAGGGAATTGCCAGTGCAATTATTGACAAGCTTTTAAGCAATACGCAAGCTGATGATGCGGCAATTGAAGAGCAAAAAGCAAATGTTGAAGCTTTGAAAGCGGTACTTAAAAATGAAAAAGACAATCTTGCACAACAACTTTGCTCTCTTGCAGATCATTTTATCAAGCGTTCTGTTTGGGTGCTTGGTGGTGACGGATGGGCTTACGATATTGGATTTGGCGGCCTTGATCATGTTATTGCAAGCGGACGAAACATTAATCTTTTGGTAATGGACACGGAAGTTTACTCAAATACGGGTGGACAAATGTCTAAAGCGACACCAATTGGAGCTGTTGCAAAATTTGCTGCGGCAGGTAAACCGATTGCAAAAAAAGACTTAGGTGCGATTGCTCGAAGTTATGGCTACGTATACGTTGCACAAATTTCAATGGGTGCAAATATGGCTCAAACAATCAAAGCCTTCCGTGAAGCAGAAAGCTATGACGGCCCCTCAATTATCATTGCGTACTCAACTTGTATCAATCATGGTATTAACATGACTACAGGAATGACAAACCAAAAAGAAATTGTTTCTTGCGGACTTTGGCCATTGTATCGCTATGACCCACGTTTAGTTGAACAAGAAAAAAATCCTTTCCAACTTGACAGCAAAGAGCCAGATTACAAGCTTGCAGATTTTATGTATAAAGAAGTTCGCTTCAAAACATTAAAAGCTGCAGATCCAAGCCGAGCTGAAAGTTTGCTTAAACTTGCAGAAACAAAGGCTAAGCGACAATATCAAGAGTTAAAATACTTAGCAGAAAGAAATTTCTAAAAAAGAAATACTTTTTTTAGTACAAACTTGATTAAGCGTTTTGTTGTAAGAATAACTTCTTGCAGCAAGCCGCTTTTTTTGTTTCATAAAAATACAAAAGAAACACAAATTGATGCAGTAACTTTTATATTTACACGCAAACAAAAACACTTTTTTGATAGTTGCAAATTCACTCTTTTTATGGTATATTGAATAAATTGTATTTCAAATTATTTGTATGCAGTTAAAACAGAGTTAGTATGATATATAAAACAAGTGATTTAAAACCAGATACCTATTTCTCAGCTGACTTTTTTTTAGATGATAAATTTATTCTAACCCACCCACTCATTCCCATTCGAGAAGAGCTTTTAAATAGTTTATCCAATTGGGATATTAAGGAAATTCAATCAGAGGGACAACTCATTGAAAAAGAATTGTTGAACGATTCAGTTGAATATGCCTTGCTAAAACTAAATATACATGACAGCAACGAGCTTATTACAGAAATTAATACCCAAATTAAAAAAGATATAAAAAGTAAAAAAATATCCTTTGAAGAAGGAAAAAAAAAGTTAGTTTTGGATGTTTATACCAAATGTAAAGACACTTTAAATGACTTTTTCGTTATGTACACAACAACAAAAAAGCTCGATGTAAAAAAAATATCCGACTTTCTCATGTATTTCTCTGCCTTTATTATTGGATTTTCTCAAGAATTACTAAAAATTCAAATTTCTTCAACCGCCACAAAGGAAGAGCTTTTTCTTCACCATGCATTGCGATCGACAATTTTGAGTATTTTAATGGGAAAAGAGTTAAAATACTCCCATGAAGAGTTGACCTTACTTGGAATTGCCGCTTGCCTACATGAAATAGGAATGCTAAAAATTTCACCACAAATGCATATGCACGGTAACAATCTTTCTTCCTCAGAGCGAAAATCAATACTCATGCATCCTGTTTTTTCATATTCTATATTAGAGGCATGCCAATTTCCAAAAGACGTTTGTGTTGCTGTCTTAGATCATCACGAACAACAAAATGGAAGCGGTTATCCAAGGAAAATATTTGGCAATAATATTTCACCCTTTGCAAAAATAATTGCAGTCGCCTGCACATTTGAGGCAATCACTGCCCCTCGCACCTACCAAGAATCACGAGGAAATCATAAGGCAATACTTGAGTTATTAAAAAATGCAAAAACACAATTTGATCCGCATGTACTGTGGGCTTTTGTTTCTGTCATGTCTATTTATCCAATTGGAACATACGTTCGATTAACGAACGGCAAAGATGGCATTGTCATCGATATTTCGACAATGCATATTAAAATGCCAGTTGTACAGGTTTTACAGGAAAACAAAAATCTGGAACCTGAAATAATCAAAACGTATGATTCAAATATAAAAATTGAACGCTCATTAACAAACAAAGAAGTTGCGGCATTACCCGCAAGCCTTAAAGAGGACTTGTAATCCTTTTCTTAAAAAACAAAATCTCCAATTAAAAAATAAAACTTTTCAAACTATTGCAAATATGCTACTATCCTTATATGGATAAACTCACAAACACCGAGTTCTACTTTGATTGGGCTGCAACGGCACCGCTTGATTATGAAATTTGCCACCGTGCTTTACAAAAAACGTCGCAGTGCTTTGCAAATCCTTCAAGTCTGCATACACTTGGAAATCAGGCGAAGGAATTGCTGAGCAATGCAAGAAAAAAATGTGCAAAAAATCTTGGCGTAAAAGAAAGTCAAATTATATTTACCTCAGGCGGTACAGAAAGCAATTACCTTCCGATTCTCTCATTGCTCCAAAAGCCTATAAGCCGTTGCAATACAGATAATTCAGGGTCAATTATTGTCAGTGCAATTGAGCATGCCTCTGTGAGAGAGCAAGTAAAAATGATGAAAAATTGCGGCTTTAATGTTATTCAAATTCCCCCAGAAAAAAATGGCATTATAAATGCAAAAAAGCTTCTCGAAAAAGTTCAGCCTGATACACGACTTGTGTGTGTCATCGCCGTCAACAATGAGACAGGTGCAATTCAGCCCATAAATGAAATTGCCGACGGATTAGTTCTGCTGTCAAAAACTATGAGAAAGCCTAAATTCCATGTTGATGGAGTGCAAGCTGTTGGAAAAATACCTTTTTCGTTGAATCATCAGGGAATTGACACGGTTTCTATTAGTGCACATAAAATTGCAGGCCCCCGTGGCTGCGGTATTCTTTACATGAAGGATCGCCAAGAACCATTTTTGCGCGGTGGTGGGCAAGAACAGGGCTTACGATCAGGCACAGAAAATATTTTTGGCGCAATCGCTATCGCAGAATGCCTTAAAAAATACACTTTTTCGAATGAAGTGTATGAAAGTCAAAAAAAAATGACTGATAACTTTTTAGAAGAAATAGAAGCAATGGGTGCTGTTATTATTCCGCAAAGTAGAAAAAACGAAAGTCATATATTTTCTCCGTGGATTGTACAGGCAACTTTTCAAAAAATACCAGGCGAAGTTATGGTGAGAGCCTTAAATGAAAAAGGAGTTTTTATTTCTACAGGATCTGCCTGCTCTGGGCATAAAAAAGAACGCCCTATTCTCGACGCAATGAAAATCCCTAGCGAAATCAGCCAAAATGCCGTTCGTTTTTCCTTTGGCAGCACCACAAAACAAGAAAATATACAAAAATTATTACACTGTTTAGCTGAAGTTATAAAAACCTTTACGTAATTTTTTGAAATACTTGACTAGTATATCTAAAATGATATAAAATGCTAAGTCGTTGATTACTAAAGAGAAAAGAGAGTTCATAAAACTGCACTGCGTTTATATACTAAAAATATTTTTCATTAGAAGATTGATATTTTTAACCAATAAATAAAAATTAGTTCCTATTTTATACCGTATGAGGAAATTAAAATGAAAAAAATTATACTCATTTTATTTATATTCATTTTAACTAGTAATGTATTTTTAAGTGCAAATAAAGCAGGATCCCGTCCTGAAGACTTACGCGGACATAAAAAAGTACAAAAAAGCAAAGAACCTCCTGCGGAAGAGCCAAAGCCAGCCCCTCCTATAAAAAAAGATCCACCAATTCAACCTGTAGAAGAGCTTCCTGAAAAAAAAATACCAACGCCAGATGAGCTTATTCAAGAACAACGAAAAGGCATTGCTCTCCGTTCAGAAAATAAAGCCTTCACCACACAGCAAGAAAAAGAAATTATAAACGATAGCTCACACTGGGTTTTGATTAGGGAGGAAGATGGAAGCTATGAAGCACTCGCTCCTGGCAAAAACTTTAAAAGGCCAATCGATGGAATATTAATGCATGACGGGGTTACTTTCAAGGTAAATGGAATTAATACGCTTTTTAAAATTAGAATTACCGATCTTCATATTGAAGATGGGAAAAATCAATATACAATTCCAACAATTGAAATTGCAAAAAGCGGCGAAAATTGGAATAAAATTGGCAATATGGTAAAAACAATAATTAATACAACCGATGCTAAAAAAAATCTTGAACCATCAGGCTACTACGCAAAAAATGATGGGAGCATCACCAGCTCACACTGGTGGAATGGAGCACGCTCAGCCCTTGAAAAAAAAGGCATCACTGTTGATGAAAATTTTACCATTTTATCCGAAGAAGATTGGAATTCAATGCTTGAAGCCTTTTCTCAACAAAAAGACTAAAATATTTTGGATAAAAATTTTCTAATTATAATTTACATGCTTTTTTTTCTCAAAAAGAGTTGATGCTATATCATCAAGAAAATAATCTTCTTCCTGCTGAAGAATTTTTTTGTGCTCTTTGAGTTTATGATCTTTAAGCGTTGTAATAATTTTTCTATTTTTCATCGCCTCGTGCATGATTTTTTGCTTTTCTTCAATAACTTTATTTGCATTTTCAAGCAAAATACTCAACTCATCCTTTCGAGACTTTAATTTACTCAAAAACTGATCAACAATGCTATAACTATGCATAGAAAAATTAGCACGAGCATTTTCTTGCGTTTGTGCAAATTGCTGGTCAATATCATTCATTTCTTGCTTTATTTTTTCAGCATGAGAAAGTGCCTTTGCAAGCTCTATTTCTGACTTGTTTTCCTCATGTTCACGTAATTCAAGAATTTTTTGCAAAGAAAAATTAAACTTCTTCATTGGTATATTCTTCTGAAGGAATTGAAAGATCTGAAAGTGCGGATAATCCTGCCATCGTTTTTTCTATCGTGGACTTTTCATTTTCCTCTTGCTCCAAAAAAGCATTTATTGCAGGATGAACAGCAATCGCAGTGTCAATATTTTCATTCGACCCTTTTTGATATGCCCCCACATTGATAATATCTTCTGATTCAGCATACAATGCAATAAGGCGACGAATATAGGCACACGCTTGCTTTGTAACAGGGCCTGAAACTCTATTTGCAAGCCTGCTAATACTTTGCAAAATATCGATTGCAGGAAAATGATAGCTTTGTGCAAGTTTACGACTCAAAATGATGTGGCCGTCTAAAATTCCCCGCACCGCATCAGAGATTGGCTCATCCATATCATCGCCATCAACGAGAACCGTGTAAAATCCTGTTATACTGCCTTTTTCGCTTGTACCGCTTCTTTCAAGCAATTTAGGCAAGGTTTCAAAAACGCTCGGAGTATATCCCCGTGTAGCAGGAGGCTCGCCAATAGCAAGCCCGATTTCTCGTTGTGCTTTTGCAAAGCGTGTAACCGAGTCGAACATCAGCATGACATTTTTTCCCTGATCACGAAAATATTCAGCAATCGCGGTTGCCGTGTATGCCCCACGAATACGTGCAAGCGGAGCTTGATCAGAGGTTGCAACAACAACAACAGAGCGAGAAAGCCCCTCTTCTCCGAGATCCCGCTCGATAAAATCAACAACTTCACGCCCACGTTCACCAATCAAAGCTATAACATTTATATCGGCATCAGTATTTCGAGCAATCATGCCAAGCAAGGTTGATTTTCCAACGCCTGATCCTGCAAAAATACCCAAACGCTGCCCTTGTCCCACCGCTAAAAGTGAGTCAATAGCACGAACGCCTGTAACCATACGAGTTTTAATAGACCGTCTGTGCAACGGATCTGGTGGGGATGCGATAACGGGATATGTCTGATCGGTGTAAATCTCACCTTTTTCATCGTATGCACCACCAATTGAGTTTAGAACACGACCCAAAAGAGCATCTCCAACTCCAACTTGAAGCACAGAGCCACTGGCAACAACCTCGCATCCAATTTCAATCCCATTGGTGTCATTATACGACATCAGCTGAACCGTTTTACCCTTAAGGGCGACAACCTCGGCTTGAATTACAGCTCCCGTGCGATCAATTTTTATGCTACACATTTCACCAATAACTGCTTGTGGTCCACAGCTTTCAATTAGCATTCCTTGGACAGCAGTTACACGGCCTGTGTATAGGATTGTTTCGGCGTCTTCAATTCTATCAGTATATTTAGTTAAAATGTTCAGCATTTTTATCTTCTATTAAATCATCAAGGGAAGGTTTGTTATCCTTTGCTTTTCGCTTTGAGGATGTTTTTTTCACCGTGGTTTTTAAAGGAGAAATATCGAGGATTTTTTGCTCCAGCGTTCCCAATTGATTTGCAATACGTGCATCAACAGAACCAAAGTCAGTTTCAATTACACAACCGCCCTTATCAACAGTGGTATCTTCAACAAGCGTGATATTTTTTACCGTCTCAACAGACTGAATAAATTCTTTTTTTCGTTCGGTTGCAAACTCAAAATCAGCCAAATTCACGTGAATAATAACATCGCCACGAGTTTTTACCTTCTTCAAAGCTTCTTTAATATTTTCAGCTACAACTTCCTCTTGGTGAGTAGAAACTACTTTAACAACTTTTCGAGTCATCAAAAGAACTAAGTCAATCACTTGCTGCTCTGTTTCTTGTAGGATTTCTTTTCTTTTTTCCATGATTTTTTCAATCATTGCATGAAGGCGCTCTGTTACACGCGTTGCCTCAGCAGAGCCAACATCATAGCCTTCTTTGCTACCAGCTTCAAAACCCTCTTTTTTTGCTTCCGCAACCAATGCCTCTTGAGAATTTTGTGCCTCAGCAAGAATTTTTTCAGCCTCCTGCTGTGCGTTTTCAACAAGGCTTTTAGCTTCAGCCTCTGAGTCCACTTTCAACGCCTGAATTTGCTCAGTTTGAGACTTTACTTCATAGGATGCGGTATCTTCGGCTTCTTTAATAATTTGCTCAGCTTGAGCCTTTGCCGCATCAATCATTTGTTGCTTTTCAGCTTCCCACTCAAGACGAAACATATCAGCTTCACGACGTAAATCATCAGCCGTTGGCCCTTCGTAAATAGGCTCATCGGGAATGATAATTTCTTCAGGCTCATCTTCTTTTACAAAGTGTGATAATTTCAATAAAACTTTATCATTAGCTGGAGTACACTCGCCTGGCTTAAAAACAGTTTTATTCATAGCTAATCCTTTTTACAAAACTATACAACAAGCTCATCTTCACCAGAGCGTGCAATAACAATTTCACCTGCATCTTCAAGACGACGAATGACAGCAACAATTTTTTGCTGGGCTTCTTCAACGTCCTTTAATCGAACAGGACCCATAAACTCCATATCTTCTTTCAACATCGCCGCCGCACGTTTTGACATATTTCTAAAAATTTTGTCTTGAACTTCTGTATCGACCGCTTTGAGTGCCTTACTTAACTCAGTCGTATCAACTTCACGCATAACACGCTGGATCGAACGGTCATCGAGCATAACAATATCTTCGAACACAAACATTCGTTTTTTGATTTCTTCCGCCAAGTCAGGATCATCTTCCTCCAAAGCTTCAATAATACTCTTCTCGGAAGAACGATCAACAAGGTTAAGAATTTCAACAAT
The DNA here is from genome assembly GCA_051651645.1 of Treponemataceae bacterium. Lineage (GTDB taxonomy): Bacteria > Spirochaetota > Spirochaetia > Treponematales > Treponemataceae > JBOFSR01. The sequence continues at coordinate 25,886 of JBOFSR010000033.1, forward strand.
ACTTTCAACACCACCTGCTGCCGTGTAATCTTCATTTGAAAGACTAGAAAGTTTTTTCTCAAGAACACGCTCAACTTCACGTAAAACATCAGGCGACGTTCTATCCATCGTTGCAATACGGCGAGCAACCTCACTTTGACTATCTTCAGGAAGATTTTGCAAAATTACGGACGCCTTATTTGGCTCAAGATAGGCCAAAATCAAAGCAATTGTTTGCGGATGCTCTTGTTGAATAAAGTTTAATAAATGAGCAGGATCTGTTCGGCGAACAAAGTCAAAAGGGCGAACTTGTAATGACGTTGTCAAACGATTAATAACATCGATTGCTTTTTGACTGCCAAGAGATTTTTCAAGCAATTCACGCGCATAATCAATACCACCACTAGTGATAAAGTTTTGAGCGGTCATAAGATCTTGAAATTCTTCAAAAACTGCCTCTTTCAAATCAGCAGGAACACTCTCTAATCGAGCTATTTCAAAAGTTAGCGTCTCAATTTCATCATCACGCAAATGCTTGAAAACTTCAGAAGAAATTTCAGAGCCAAGTGAGACTAAAAAAATTGCCGCTTTTTGCTTTCCAGATAAATTCTTAAAATCTTTTATTTTCGGCTGCTTATCCATAGTAGGCTACTCCTCCATCAACCATGTTTTTAAAAGAGTCGCTGTGTCTTCAGGATTCTCTCTTGCCAATGCCATTGCACTTTCTTGCAACTCAAGGCGTTTGCGCTCATCAACGGACAGCGAAACTTCCATTCCCCCTTGCTCAGCATCCCACAGAGATTTTTCTCTTTCAAGCTGATGCTTTCGCAAAATCTGCTCTTCTTTAATGCGTTTACGGCGATCAAGCTCACGTCCAATCACTTTGAATAGCACAAAAACAACTAACAAAGCCATAATTGTAATCAAAACGGCAACAATATTATCGCGATTTTGTTTTTGTTGCCGCAGCTTCATGTCATCTTCATAAAACTGGAAAGTTCTGTCAAACCGAATATTTTGTACGGAAACAGAATCTCCACGAGAACGATTAAATCCAACGGCATCCTGAATTTGACGAGTTACACCTTCAATAACATCGGCATCAAGAGGAACATACTCCCTCTCAATTGTCCCATTTGTCTCCCAAATAGGATTACCTTTTTCATCATATTTTTTGAGCCACGTACCATCAATGTTTACAGAAACACTTACCCGATCAATACTTGGTGTTTTTTCAGAGCGAATTTGGCGAACATTTACGGCCTTATTTTCTTTAACAACAGATTCTTCATGCTTGCCATACACATTGGACATATCCGCATAACTTGGTGGCGTCTGCCCTTCAGCACCAGCAGGCCCTTCAGGATTGTAACCCGTTCCCTGCCAGCTTTTTGTCCCCGTTTCATGAGAAAGCGTAATCGACTCAACAATCTCTGAGTCATCATACGGCGTATCAGGATTATCAGGCTTAATAATAATTGGATTATATTCCGTTGCCTCAATAATTTGCTTAGACATATCCATATCAATTTTTATATTCAAATCACGCACGCGGTCAGTTGTAAACGTTGATTGAAGGGCAGAAAGAATTTTTGCCCGATATTGTGCTTCAAGACCTGCAATTAATTTTTGCTCACGTGCAATCACGTCGACGCGTTCAATATTTTGCATGCCTTCAAAATCATTAAGCACTGTTCCATTTGAATCAGCAATTGTTATATTTTCGTCTTTCAAGCCTTCAACAGCAAATTTCAACAGCTTTTGAATGCCCTGAATCTTTTTTCGATCAGTTGTTATATCGCTACCAGGTTTTTGATAAATGATTACACTTGCCGTTACAGGATTTTGATCAGCTGCAAACAATGCTTTATCGGGAAAGGTTACCACAACGTTCGCCCGATCAACATCATCAAGTGCCTCAATATGGCGAGTTACAACATCTGTGATTGAGCGACGCAAGTTGATATTCCGTTCAAAATCAGTAGTCGTCCAGCGATCAACATCAAATAAAGCCCAAGGATCAACATTACCAGGAACTAAATCCTCACGCACTAAAATACTTCGCATTCGGCGGGCTACAGGATCGTTTGGCACAGAAATAATGCCTGCACCATTGACTGTCGCAGTTACATTTTCTTGTGCAAGCCTATAAATAATTCTATCGCGCGTTGCCTCATCGACAATCGGCACATTAAACAACGGCACATCTGTTGGTTGAATAGAAATACGAGAAACGAGAGCAAGCGTTATTATTACAACAACGATAACACCTGCTAGTATGAGTTTTTGAATTGTAGTCCATTTAGACCACAATTCCTTTAACTGTGGAATGAGCTTTTTCAGCCATTCGTTCATGATTACCCCTCCCGTGAACGAACTATGAAAATATACGAGAATATCCTCATTTTTAAATAAATATTATTTTAGCACTTGATTTTTTTTTTGTCAACGCCACACAGATATTTATTCACTTTTATTTTTTTGTAAAAGATTATCGTGTCGTAGTAATTTCTGTCCAGCCCTTAATGACACGGTCAACAACATTTTGCACTAATGAAAGTGATAAATTTGCCTTTGCCATTGCAGTCGTTACTTGGTGAACTTCAACACTTTCAGGATCGGTAATAACTTGCTGTGTAAGTGATGCAGAATCAAGCTGTAAATCATTAACTGAATTAATCGCATTAAAAAGCTGGTTGCTAAAGGTGTTGTTTTCTTCTTTAGAATTAGCATTTTTTGTTACCGTTTGCGGAAACGTGCCAATTTGCATGCTCGTTGAATCAGTCATGCCATTGTTTTGAATAAAATTAATCATCTACTGTTACCTCCCAATTTCAAGGGCTTTATTAAACATTTCTTTAGCACCTTGAATAACAGATGTGTTTGCCTCGTACGATCGACTAGCTGCGATTAAATCAACCATTTCGTTTACGATATTAACATTTGGATACTCAACATAGCCAGTCTTTGGCCCAGCTTTAATTGCATCAGGATGGCTTGGGTCATAAATTAATTTTCCCTCACTCATATCCTTTTCGATTTTCAAAGCTCGCACTCCCTTACCCGTGCCACTTTCTAAATCACTGGGAACAAACGGTGTATTCCATGTAAGTTTTTTATCCATGGGCTCAACAACTACTCGAGAACGTCTGTATGGCCCACCATCTTGCGTTCGTGTTGTTGAAGCGTTTGCTATGTTATCAGAAATTACGTCGGTGCGCAAGCGACTAACGGTCATTCCTGTAGAAGCCGTGTTTATACTTGTAAAAAGTCCCATAAATTACCTACCTTAATACTGTTCGTAATTGACTAAAATTAAAATTTTGTAGCTGTGTTAAAAGTTGATAATTCAATTGCGTCTTTAAAACGTTCATTGCTTCAACTTCTGGATCAACATTATTGCCGTTTGCTTTAATCGTTGATAAATAATCAACGACTTTACGCGGTTTTACCGTTTTGTAATCAATATACTGATCACTTTTAATATGCCGCTCGTCAGTTGTCTGCATTTGAAACGAGTTTTTTGAGCTCGCCTCACTTTCGAGGGCTGTTTTTAACATGCTTTCAAAATTAACATTCGAGCGTTTAAAATTTGGTACGTCAGAATTTGCAAGATTGTTTGAAGTTACTTGATAACGCAAGCTACTGACATCCATTGCCCTTTGCAACAAATCTACTGACCTTGTAAATGTATTCATTTTCTCCACCTTATTCCAATTTTCGGAAGGACAGAAAAAAACTTTAGCAAAAATCATTTTTTAAGAGATAAAATATTCAAAATGAGAAAAATTGTAAGAATAACCGTTCACGATGACTATTAAAAGTTTAGATAGACGTTATTTAAGATAATCATACACAAGAGAGAAAATAATATTGCGTGCCTTTTTTGTCATTTTCTTAAACTGGACATGCAATGTCCAAACACCCTTATTCTCTTTTGAGTGAAGAACATGTCCAATGATTTCTTCTGTTTTAAGTAAATCATGCTGTATTTCTATTTTTACATGCAAGTCAACGGAAACAGAGCGTGATGCTTTAATACAACAGCCACCAGCAGAAATATCAACAATTTCACCAGAAAAAGTACCGTCAGAAATCTTGTATGAAACTTGACTACCTTGTACGATTGACTCCTTAACAACGTTTGCATCAATTTGGGGAATGGCATAAGACATCCGTGCTTCAACAGAAAGATCTTTTCGCCGAAATTCTCGATTTTTTAATGCTGTAATATTATTTGAATGCATCAAAACAATAGTATTCGCATTTTGCAACGTTGAATATCGAACAATACGTGATGTAAAAATATAATCCATGAAATTTTTTGAACGAAAAAATATACCTATTTTTGAAAGCGGCTTAAAAATAACCTCATTTTTCAAGCTATCACGTGGTGTTGTAATCACTAGTCCCTGTGGAGTATTTTCAAGAACAACTGCCAGATACTGCTCTTTTTGAGATGTGATCAAAGAAAGTTCCTGATTTCGAGCAATATTTTGGCTGCTTGCAATGCTTGTCGATTTTCTTCTATAACGCTCAATTTTTTGTCGCAATAAAAACAAAACCTCAATATCACTGTCGTAGGCCTTTCCCTCACTCATAACATGATAGATTTTTTTAAAAAGCTTATCAACTTCCTTATCATTTTTAAAACAAAAGGCAAGATTTTTAATTCGGTATTTTTTACACAAATAAAATAAAAATTTTCTTTCTTCTTTATCAAAGCCAAAATAATCAGAAACCGAGTTGATTTCTTTACGGCTTGAAGAGCGTCTAATCAGGTCAAAAATTTTTTTTTGAAATACTTTATTAAGAGCAAAGAAAAAAAGAATACAAGCACCTGCAATAATAAATCCAAAATAAATGTATGGATTTTGCCTAGCTTCAAGAGGAGTAATCCCTGATTGTAAAAAGTATAACATAAAATCTCCGTATCCGTAAGGTTCTTACAATTCTTTAACCATTTCCATGACAGCCTGTAAGCGTGGAACAATTTCATATTCCGATAAATCACCAACAAGAACAGTATCTTTTGATTCAAACGCTTGCAAATACTCTTGTAAAATTACTGAAAAATCATTTAAGAAATCTGTCAAAGATTTTTTATCAATAGTAATTTGTTCAAATTTCTCAGGAAAAAGTGCTGATAAATGCAACGCCCTAAAAAACAACTGCAAAGAATCGGCAAGCTCTGTGATAGTTTCCATAACAACCACCTCCTGAGCTGTTTGTAACAGAACAGGAATCGCTTCAAGTTTAGCACAAAGACTTTCATAATTATGACTGATTTGTTTAATAAAATCAATAATCTCTGAAGAAGAAACTGAAACAAGATTCAAAGTATCAACTGAATTTAACTCTTTTTCAAAATACGCATCAAACTCATCAGGTTTTATTATAGTATTATCTATTTTAATTTCAATAAGAGTTGCATTATTTTTTTCAAGTTCACGCTCAATTCCTCTCAAAATATCCCCAACGGTCTTTTCATTTTGAATGGTAATGTCTAATTCTTGTTGATCTAAAAAAGTTTTCATCAGTACTCCTTAATTTTTGAGAAAAAACTTTTTATCTCTCAAAAATAACAAATTTTAGTAGTCTAAAACAACTAAAATATCATATTATCTA
>JBOFSR010000034.1:0-2367 GCA_051651645.1 Treponemataceae bacterium
GGATTTTTTCTGTCAAAGGGATTATAGCGCTCTGAGGATAGTGAAATCACCTTAGTTAGTTTTTTTTCTGCTAATAAATTTAAGACATCTTTTTCTGTAATGGATGTTTGTACTGCCAAAATCCTGTACCCAGCCCAAATTGTGGGTTGCATTTTTTTTGAAAAAATCATGAGGCTCAAAAATAAAACAGCGGGAAGGGCAAAAAGTAGGTAGATTTTATTCATTGAGCATTATAGAATTGAAAATGCCGTTCCAATAAAAAAACCAAGTAATGACCCTACAAGTACTTCAAATGGTTTATGTCCATGTATTTCTTTAAGCGGTGTAAAAGATAAAATAGACTTTTCTTCAAGTTTTTTGCCAATTTCATTAAGTGTTTTTGATTGTTGTCCACTTGATCGGCGAACGCCAACAGCATCTCGGATAACAACTAACGCAAAGCAAAGTGATAAAATAAAAATATCCGAGTTTAGTCCAGAGCGGTGAGCAATTGATGTACAAAGTGATATAACTAAAGCACTGTGACTTGAAGGCATTCCTCCTGTTTTCCAAAAGGATAATTCCACGAGCTCTCGTAAAGAAACAATTTGCGATGTAAGTAGCTTTATTATTGTTTTTATAAATTGTGCTGAAAACCAGCTAAAAAGTGCTGATAAAAAAACAGGGTTTGTTAAGAGAATATTAAATTTAGAATTAACGGCTTGCTCCATTGCCTCCCATTTTCCTTTGCAAAGCCTTTTTTGTCAAGGGGGGGATAAAAAAAATATTTCTTTTATTATTTACTTTTTTTGTATAAAATGATAGGTTTAATCAGTTGAAATGTGATTATTTTTTTGCCATGAATAAGGGCGATTTGTTATTCACAAGGTCCATTAGCTCAGCTGGATAGAGCGATTCCCTCCTAAGGAATAGGTCGTGCGTTCGACTCGCGCATGGATCAACTACCGTTAATTTTATAAAATTAATTATTTTGACTTATTTGTGATAAAAAATGGCTCTGTATTTACTTCCAACCTTTTTGGGTGACACTGACAACAAAAGAATTTTTACGCCGTACCAAATAGATCTTGTAAATACGATTTCTATCTTTGTTGTTGAAAATTTACGATCATCTCGACGTGATTTACGAAAAATGGGCTATACTCGTTCGTTTGAAGATACAACGATGTATGAGATTGGCAAGCATTCCGCAGCTGATTTACCTCAAACAATTATAAAAAAACATTTAAAAGAAGATTTTGCTTTAATGTCTGAGGCAGGCATTCCCGCTGTTGCAGATCCTGGAAACTTTTTAGTGCTGGAGGCTCAACGACAAAATGTGCGTTGTGTTCCTCTTGTTGGCCCATCTTCTATTTTTTTGGCTCTTGTTGCTTCTGGTTTAAATGGACAGAATTTTGCCTTTAATGGTTATTTACCCATTGATAAAGCAGAGCGAAAAAAAGCATTACATCATCTTGAAAGTCGCAGTAGCCGTGAGAATCAAACACAAATTTTTATTGAAACGCCCTTTCGCAATAATCAGCTTTTTTTAGATTTGCTTTCAACTCTTAATGAAAAAACTTTATTAACCGTTGCGACAGGAATTACTACATCCGATGAGAAAATTCTTACTAAGTCAGTTTTTGATTGGAAAAAATCCTCTTTTTTATTAACAAAAATACCAACAATTTTTTTATTTCTTGCGTAGAATTTTTTGTAGCAAAATCAAAGAATTCTCAAATACAATAAAAAAGGCTTTCTTTTATTTAAAGAAAGCCTTTTTGCTATAATTTAGCTAGATGTAATTTTCTATTAGTACATTCCGCCCATGCCACCCATTCCTCCCATATCAGGAGCTGCAGGCATTGCAGGATTTTTTTCTGGTGCATCAGCTATTGCACACTCAGTGGTAAGCAAGAGGCTTGCAACTGAAACTGCATTTTGTAATGCTGAGCGAGTAACTTTTGCAGGGTCGATAATTCCTGCAGCAAACATGTCTTTCCATTCCATTTTTGCAGCGTCAAATCCAATCCCTTTTTTCTCATTTTTTGCTTTATCAGCAATTACTGCACCGTCAATTCCAGCATTTTCAGCAATTTGTCGAATTGGCTCTTCTAAAGCACGCTTGACAATTTTAAATCCTGTTTTTTCATCGTCAGTTAAGCCCTCAAGACCTTTATCGAGTGCCTTTGATGCTTGAATAAGGGCAAGTCCACCACCAGCAACAATTCCTTCTTCAAGGGCAGCACGAGTTGCAGAAAGAGCATCTTCAACACGGTGTTTCTTTTCTTTCATTTCAACTTCAGTTACAGCACCAATATTAATAACAGCAACGCCACCTGCAAGTTTTGCAAGTCTTTCATTGAGTTTTTCTTTGTCATAGTCGCT
>JBOFSR010000035.1:0-13513 GCA_051651645.1 Treponemataceae bacterium
GGATGAAAAATGAAAAAAATTATAATTGATGCAGGAAATGCATCAAAAATATCCAGTCTTAACAACGAAAGGATTGGAATTATAATCAAAAGTATTATTGGATGTGCAGAATTGGGAGTTCTTTCAAAAAAAGAAAAAGAAATAGCTGACTCAATTTCATCAAACAGTGCTTTCGATTGTATCGAAGGCACGCAAGCGGAAGGGTTAAAGTCCCTTACCGAGCAAGCTTATAAGGCTATGGGATTATAAAGGAGGTAAATGATTGCAAATGGGTGTTAAATCAGTTGAAGAAATTATTTCTATAATAAATAGAAATAATTCACTTATAAACAAATATGCTCAAGAAAATATTTCTTTACAAAAAGAATTAGAGCGTAAAATGTTCGACGATTTTATTCCCATTTCAAAAGCTGCTGTCATGTGCAATGTATCAAAGGCATCTATTTATGATGTTGTAACACATGGCAGAAAAAACAAAAACGGAAAAACTATTATTTCAAACTATGGAAAAAATGATGGTTGCCGTGTGCTGATAAATATTCAATCGGCACGTGAGTATTATGGGCTGGTAAGTTAAGTGCATGTTTTGCCTTGCGTTTTCTAGCAGAAAAAAGCGACTGCGTGCTAAAAAAGCAGAAAGGAGATAACAGTGTTATATGAAGACGTGATCGACATGGGTAACGTGTCGTTTACAAACACTCAAGATTTAAGTCATGAACAGTGGCTTGAATTAAGAGAAAAGGGCATCGGTGGAAGCGATGCAGGTGCAATTTGCGGATTGAATAAATACGCAACGCCCCTAAGTGTTTATTTCTCTAAAAACGGTTTAAATAACTTCAAGGGAAATAAGGCAACTGAATGGGGGAATATTCTTGAATCCCCTGTAAGAGAAAAAGCAAGAGAGGATTTAGGTGTAACAATCGAAACCGTTGATGGAATGTTTACATCAATAAAGTATCCATTTATGGTTGCTAATCTTGATGGATTGGTGTTTGTTGATGGAGAAAAAGAAATCTCCAATACGACAGTTAGTGGTCTTGGCGGACACGAAATAAAAACAAGTCGTACTGGAGATGGTTTTACAAAACACGAAATACCTGATTCCTATTATCCACAAGTGCAACACTATATGGCAGTAACAGGTTTGAAATATTTCGTATTAACCGTTTATATAATCGACAAATACGAAGGAACTCATTACGTTGTTCAACGCAACGACGTATTTATATTTGACTTAATACAAAAAGAAAAAGATTTTTGGGAAAATAATATTATTGCTAATGTTATGCCTGAACCTACAGGCAATGATTATGAATCAAAGCTTGTTGACAATATTACGTCTTTTATAAAAAACCCTGTAATCGAGCTTCCCAATGAGTATGAAGATCTTATAGCAGAAGAGCGTTTTTTGGCTGCACAAATAAAAGAGCTTGAAACAAAAAGAACGCTTGCAAAAGAAAAAATAAAAATAGCTATTTTTGAAAACTCTGAAAAAGGCGATACCATCGAAGAGTGTGTTCAAAGCATTAAGGCACAGTGCGGAATTTATAAAATAAATTGGCTGTACATGGAAAAATCAAGCGTTGACACAACTCTTTTGAAAAAAGCTGGAATATATGACCAATACTCAAAAAAGAGAGCTGAAAGGCAGTTAAGAATAACAGAAGGCAAAGCATGAAAATATTATGGTTAGACACAGAGACAACAGGGTTAAACCCTGTTGATTCAAGTGCTTTTCAAATAGCTATGATTATTGTTTTTGAAGGGGCGGTAATTGCCGAAAAAAAATTTTGCTTAAATCCGCTATCTGAAACAATTTTATATCATGAAGATGCAGGAGCTATTCACGGTTATTCAGAACAACAAATTAGAGAGTTTAAGGATGAAAAAGAACAAGTAAAATCAATCATTGATTTTCTTGATGAGCATAAAAATTCTATTCCTTCAAAAAGTTTGAAATTTGTTGCAGCTGGATATAACGTAAAATTTGATTACAACCATTTTAAATCTCTTGTAGAGAGAAATGGTTATAAGATCAATGACTATTTTTCTAATAGTGTACTAGATGTTTTTAATCAGGTAAAAAATGCAGGATTTAAAAAGGTTTTGCCATATTTAAAAAATAGAAAACTTGGAACGGTTTGTAGTCATCTAGGGGTTAATATTGAGAAAGCTCATGATGCACTAAATGACATCAAGGCAACTAGAGAGGTTGCAAAAAAACTACATAGCTTAGGCATTCCACTTATAGAGGAATGTTTATAAAGGAGCAAATATGGATGTAAGAGTACAAAACAGCTTGGAAACAAGCCAAAAAAAAAGCCCGCTTGCTGATTTTATCGATTCGCAAGCTAGCAAAATACAAGAAATAATACCAAAGGAGACAGTAAATATTGACAGATTTTTGCAAAGTGCAAAGCTTGCAATATTTAATCCAAAAACACCCCTTTTAGCACAATGTGATCCATTAAGCATTTACAGAAGTCTTAAAGAGGCTGCACAATACGGTCTTGAGATAGGAGGCGTTTTAGGGCAGGCGTATTTAATTCCATACAACGAAAGCTTTAGCGACGGAAAAGGCGGCTGGAAAAAAACAATGACTTGCCATTTTCAAATTGGATACAAAGGATTAATTGCACTTGCACGACGATCAAAAACCATAAAGACTATTTCTGTTGAATGCGTTTACGAAAATGACACTTTTGAAGTACAACTAGGATCAGGTAGAACAATTATACACACCTTTAATCTTTCAAAAGAAAGAGGTGATGTTATTGGTTACTATTGCATGGTTGAGCTTCAAAACGAAGGTATTCAATTTGCGGCAATGACAAAAAAACAAGTCGAAGATCATAGAGACAAGTTTTCTAAGGCGTACAAAAAAGATGACAAGGAAAGCAACTGGAATAAAAACTTTGATTCAATGGCTTTAAAAACATGCGTTATAAAGGCATTAAAACTTTGCCCTATTTCTATCGAAGCACTTGAAGCCGTTAGAAATGAAGAAGCTGGCGAAACAAATTGTGAAAATGTTACTCCTCAAAAATCAAGTACACAGCAAAATAAAAAATCTGTATCTGTTGAAAATAAAGTTGATGTAGAAACAGCACAAATTGTTGATTTTGATGATGATGGAATTGATGCAGCGTTTGATCAGCAAGCAATGCAACATGAACATGGCACTCCAGTTGATTTGTTTTAGGGTGTAAAAATGAAAATAACAGCGTTTTTTCATGGAATTTTATATAAAGATCAAATTGTTTTACGAGTAACAGATAAAAAAGATTTGTTGCTTGTGAAAAAATTATTTGAATCAAAAAAAAACCGTGAAGAACGCTCTTGTAAAGAAATCCTTTTGAATTGTCAAATTGATGCAGCGTTTCAAAAAAGGTCATTCAAACAGTTGTCGAGCGTTTGGAAGCTAGTAACTGTTATTTTTGAATCAATGGAAAACAGAAAGCCAACTGAAGAAGAAAAGTACGATCTGTATTTAGATTTATTAGATGTTTATGCTGATAAAATACCGAGCAAGATAAACAACAATGCTTTAAGGGCTGTTCGAATATCGGAATCAAATACAGCTTCTGCAGCAAGGTTTATAGAAGGTTTGCTTTATCATCTTGCAACAGAATGTAATCTTTCTGTTGATTTACAGGCTGATGTAAGACAGGTTTTGTATGAATGGGAAATATGGAAAGGTAAAAAAAATCATGACATAAACTCCCATTTAACAATATCAGAATGGAGAAAAAAGGCGGTTTATTCACAGGCAAGCGGACGTTGCGAGCAAATTGAAATAGCTCACATTGTCAGCAGGGGTTCTGCACCACAGTTTGAGAACGAGATATGGAATGTCATTGCTCTTACTCGTGATGAGCATAGTTTTATGCATAGTCACGGATGGGGTATTTTCCTTGAAAAATATCCTCATCTCAAAGGGCGTGTAGAGCGTGCTTTTGAATTAGCAGGTCATTTACCTATACCGCGCATTAATGAAAAATCAGAAAATATGAATGTTTCTGATCTAGCTAGACTAGCACTTTTATAGGAGATTATTATGGAAAACAAACAACTAGAACTTGTTGTAACAGAAAAAACATTAGGAAAGTTAATTACTAATGCAACTGATATTGAGAATGCTATAGACTTGCAGCTAAAAGACTATAGCGTAGAAAACTATGTAGGAGATTCGGAAAAAGCAGCTAAAGATAAAGCATTTTTGAATAATGCAAAAAAAGAATTTGCATCAAAAAGAATTGAATTAAAGAACGCATTTTTAGCTCCTTTTAATGAGTTTGAAGTGATAATGAAGCGTGTTGAAAGCAAAATTGATAAAAGCAGTTTGCTGCTTGATGGAATTGTTAAAGCAAAAGAAGAAATAGAAAAAAACATTAAAAAAGAAGAAATTGTTTTATTTTGGAAATCCCTCAATTTTAATTTAGTTTCTTTAGAAAAAATATTCCTTCAAAAATGGCTAAACAAAACAGTTGCTATTAAAAAAATAAAATCTGAAATTGAAGAAATTATTAAAACAATAAACAACGATTTAGAAACACTCGGATCATTCAATGAAGACTCTGACATGCTGAAAGAATTCTATCTTACTAATTTAAATTTACAAGAAACAATTAAAAAAGGAAATGATATAAAAGAAAACAGAAGAAAGTTAAAAGAAAATGAAGAAAAAATAAAAGAAGAAGAAAACAGAAGAAAAGAACAACAAAAAAAAATACAAGAGCAAGCTAAAAAAGAATATTCAAAAGAAATTGATAAAGGTGAAAAAAATAATTTTGAAACTGAAAGTGAGCAAAAAACAATTTCAACTCCTAACAAAAATGTTAAAAAATATGTCTTTTGTGTTTCTAGTGAAAGTAAAAGCGATCTTGATATTTTGAATGAAATTGTAATAGAGGCAAAAATAGAGGTTAAAAAATCAATTAAGCTTGTTGCTGATGAAAATCAAATTGAAATGCTAAAAAGGCATTTGTCAAGAAATGGATTAAGCTATTCTAAAAATACAATAATGACATTAGATATTGAGGGTATTTAAATGACTAATAAGAACAGTTTTGTTTTTTACGAAACATTTTATGATTCTCTAAAGGAACTTCCTGATGATTTAAGATTGAAGTTTTACGACCTTATACTAAGGTATTCTTTTTGTGGCGAAGAGCCTTCTTTACCTGCTATAGAAAACGCTGTATGGATTCAAATTAAATTTTTGATTGATGAATGTAAAAACAGGAGGAAAAAACAAGTTGATAACGGCAAAAAGGGTGGCGCTCCAAATGGAAACAGTAATGCATCTAAAAATATAGACGAAACAACAACCAAACAAAATGAAAAAAATGACGAACAACCCAAAGAAATATACGTTGAAGAGGAACAACCAAAAACAACCCAAAACAACCCAAAACAACCCAAAGAAATATACGTTGAAGAGGAACAACCAAAAACAACCCAAAACAACCTTAATGTTAATGTTAATGTTAATGAAAATGTTAATGTTAATGAAAATGAAAAACAACCTGATATACCTCTTGACCAAGAAAAAAAAATAAATGCTGATGATTTTTCACAAAAAGTTTTTGATATTTTCTTTGCAAATAATTTGCCATGCTGTAACAAGAATTACATTAGTTTTTTGATGAGTGATTTTAAAATAGCACTTGAATATATAAGCTATCTAGCTATTTCGCCTGATGATGTTTTAAATGCACTAAATAACTATGTAAAAGTAATTAAGTTGAGCAGGGAGGGGCTTTCATGGTGGTCTGCTGATCAAAGTTTTTTAAGTCTTTGTAAATCAAAAAATATTCTTAAGTTTTGCGATTCTGATTTTGATATAGATTACTTCAAAACAAATATTAAAAAAAGAGAGTCGCTTGAAGATAAACCATCGCTAGAGGAGACTTAAACATGACAGAAGTTGTTGCAATAAAGGATTTTATAAGGATAGAAGAAACATTTATAAAATGTGAAAAACATGGAGATATAAATGTTGAAATACCTATTTTTTTTGGTAAGCCAGTTGTTAAAGAATTTATAAAATGCCCTCTTTGCGTTGAGGAAAAAGAAAATGAGCTAAAAGAAAAAGAGGACAAGGAGAGAAGAATAAGGGCTATAAAAAATACCAATATTTCAAAAGAGTACTGGTTAAAAAAAATAGATGACTATGAAATTTTTGATGAAACACAAGAAAAAGCATTATTAGCTATTAAAAAAATAATTAGCGAAAAAAAAGGGAAGGCTGTGCTTGTTGGAAATAATGGAGTAGGCAAAACTCATTTAGGATCAATGGCTGTTAAATACATGGGCGGTAAAATTTATACGATGTTTCAGATATCTGCAATGCTTAGAGGATCTTTTAGTAGTAATGCCGAAAAAAGCGAAATTGAAATAATAGAATACCTTTCAACTATACCATTGCTTGTTATTGACGAGATAGGGAAAACTAAAGGAAGCGAGGCTGAGCTTAACTGGATTTCAGTAATTCTAAACGAAAGACATGCTAATTATAAGCCATTCATATTGCTTTCAGAAAAACATTTTAAATCAAACTGCCTAAAAAATGGATGCGTGAATTGTTTTGAAAACTATATAAACAAGGATGTAATAAGCAGGCTGCAGCAAGATTCATTTTTAATAACAATAAGAGGGTTTGATTACAGGGGGAAAAAATGAGATGTGAAAAATGTCCTTTTTATTGGGAATATAACTACGACACTTTCGAGTCGGGTTGTTATTTAGAGCAAGAGAGCGATTTTTTTGAAAAGCACTTTGTTTGTGAAAAAGACGAATTCTACACGTGCAAAGTCCCAATATGGATACTGTCGGTTTTTTATTTTTTTAACAGAAAAATGTATAAAGATTTACCTTTTTTTGTTTCGAGAATATTTATTAAATTTTGTTATAAAGTAAAAAAAATTTTTTGGAGGCAAAAATGAAAACAATAAATAAAGAAGACTTTTCTTTTGTTAAATATGCCAAAACAAGAGACAGTTTAATCAACAATATAAATCTTTATAAAACTATAAAGTCTTATGAAGTTGCCGTTGTAAAGACTGTTAAAAAGTTTGTTCATAAAAACAAAATGCTAGATGGAGTAAACCAGCAGTATCTTGCGGAGTTTCTTTATGACGAGCAAGAACGTTATCAAACCGCAATAAAAAAAGTTTTTGTTCTAAGAAACGAGTATGAAAAGCAGAAACAGATTGAAAATATTTATGCAGAACATTACAAAGAGGGGTTATTTTTTAATGTTGACATAAAAAACACTACGTCATTTTGGTGCTTTGATTTATTGCTGAATAACATAGCTTTAGCCATCTTTATTAAAAATAATAATATTAGACTTCATACTAAAATCTTTGCTGTGAATCAAAGAAAGAAGCTATCACTGATGAGCATAAATATGCCATACGTTTTAAGGTAATAGGGAGTAATTACAATGAAAGAATCAAATAAAGATTTAAACAAAAAAAAGACAGTGCAAATTAGATGTTCGACGCATTGCCCTACTTACAACAGGGATGATAAGGACTGCGAGATATACGGATATTGTCATCCATCCCCTAGAAATTGTGAATATTTCAAAGGAAACAAAAAGGAGAGAGTGTAAAGTTATGATAAAATACGGAACTTTTAGGGGCTATTTTAAGATACCTTTTTTTAATATCGGTATTAAATTTGCAAAAATACAATCGAATGATAGAAATAAATATTTTAATCCAATAAGCAATAAGCTTGCACCTTTTTTAAGTTCAATGGCTCAAAATGTTATTGAATACAAGAGATTTAAAGTTTACTCAAAAGAGGGAAATTTTTTCTTAAGTGCTACTTACTTCACGTGTGGGTTTTTTAATATTGTCCAACATGTTAAAACATTTGATTTTGACTGTAATGTGAAATTTATATATGAAAATATACTGTGTAAAGAAAATATTGCAAACATTATAAAAGAATTTCCGTCTATAAGCGAGCATGATGAAGAGGCATTGATAAGATCGCCAAAGGAATATTGCGAAAACAAATCAAATGTGTGTGATCTTGAAAAAAACTTTACTCATACCATAGAGGAAATATCTGGTTATTTTAATTTAGGGATGGATGAAAAGCTTTCAAATTATGGGTATTTTGTTAAAGGAAAAGCCTTGATTCCATGCAGTCTTGATTATGGAATATATTGTTTGGATAGATACAATGACTTAAACATAACAAATATTAAATATAATTAAAAAAAACAATTAATAAGCAGGAGGAAAAGTGAAAAAAATAATTAAATGCAGGGCTTTTCATTGCGAAAGACCTATTATGAACGAAGAAAAAAGACCTATTTTTGTTGTTGTAGAGGGAGCAAAAAAAGCTATGTATAAACAAGGTAAAGAAAAAGAAGTTTATTTTTGTAGCGACAAGTGCAGAAATGGTTATCTTTTTGGAAAATACGGTTTTGACCTTTATGAATTTCAACATGACGGAAACGAAAAACAATAATTTTAAGGAGTTTAAAATGGGTGTTATTCTTGCTGAAAGATGTAAGACGTGCAAAAACGATTATCTTAGCGAAAAAAAGCTAACGATTGAGCAGTTAAGAGTTGGTCTAAAAGTTTGCGATGTGTGCAAAATGAAAGGCTATGCTCTTTATGAAAAAAAAGAGGAGATTGAGAATGAAAGACATCAATAGAGTTATTTTAGCAGGGCGTTTGACGAGGGACGCAGAAGTAAGGTATACAGCAGGAGGGACGGCAACTTGCGGATTTTCTATTGCAGTCAATCGACGAAAAAAAAGCGGTGAACAATGGATTGATGAGGCAAGTTTTTTTGACTGTCAAATACTTGGCAGGCTTGTAGAAAGTATTGGCAAATACATGATTAAAGGCAAGCAGGTGTTTGTTGACGGAAATCTTGTTCAGCAACGATGGCAATCGAAAGATGGAGACAACAAAAGCCGTGTAGTAATTCAAGTTGATGAAATTCAGCTTGTGAACGACGGAAAGAAAGATCCATCAAAACAAGAAACAGGACAAGAAACAGGTCAACATGAAAGCAGTCAACAATGTGATGAGTTTCCTGAGGACATTCCATTTTAAATAAAATGATTGATGTATATTAAGCAATACAAAAAAAGGAGTAAAATATGGGTGTCGATTATAAAGCAGAAAGTCTTTACGGAATTTTGCTGAGTGAAAAAGATTTTACTGATGATGTAAACAAAGAGTTTAAGCATTTGTTTGAAAGCTTATACGATGAATGGAAGTCTTTAAATGACGACGATGACGATTTAAACGTTTATGCACAAGAAAAGTGCGATGAAATCGCAAACCATCTAGGTCTTGACTGCATTGTTTTTGGCGATCATTTTAATGATGATACATCTGAGCTTGGATGGGTTATTGGTGTTAAGTTTGCTGGTTTATCAATTGATGAATTTGCAAAAACATTGACTGAACACAAAAAACATCTTGAGCATATTGAGTATCTTGAGAAGATTTTTAACAAAAAGGCTTTGTTTAACGTAAAATTAAATATTTTATAGTATTAAAAGGGTGTAGAAAATGATAGACTTAAATGAGAAATCGAAAGAGTGTTTAGCAATAGCACGAGCAAGAGGACTTAGAAGTTATAACGAAGTTAAACATCTTGCTAGCGAGGTTGTTGAGTTGCAAGAGGCTATTTCTTTTTGGCAAAAATCAACAGAAGACAAATACTATACAGGGTTAGAAGAGTGCAAAAAAAACATAAGCATGGAGCTTGCCGATGTTATTATTTGTGCTATGTCAATTGCTGAAAGAAAGTTTATTAACATTGAAAAGGCAATTTTAGAAAAAATCGAAATAAACAGGAGTAGAATAAAAAAATAAATCATAAATAGTATAAGTGTATTGATTTATATAGACTTATACTATATTATTTATATAAATAAACTTCTGAAATTTACATACATCACCCTGACCGATGGTGTAGCAAAGAGTAGATTAAATGAAAGATTGCTCAAGTTATATAATTGGTTGTCTAAAAGAAAAAGAAAAAGAAAAATTCTGTGGAAGCCTCAAGTTTTGTTTTGAAAAAGGAAAATTAACACAATTTTCAGTATCAAACAGGTTTGATGTTTTAAGCACAAAAACCAATAATAAATTTGATGAAAATGAATACATAAAGAGGGCTTCTAAATATAATTTTAATGGATGTATTATTTTTATAATTGAAGACGGTTTAATATCTGAATATGCATACAGTCAAACATTTAAAGGCGAAGATTTAAAAATCTTATTAAAATAATATGCAGATGTGTAATACTTGTGGAATGGAAATTAAATATATTGCAACGCATAGAGAAGGTTTTGTTATTTGCGATATAGATAAAATTAAAATCGTAAGTGAAAATGGTCATGTTTTTAATGGGTATAAACCGCATATATGCACAGGGATAAAAAATGAAAAAGACGAAAAAATCTGAATCATCTGTTATTCTTGATGATAAAAGTGTTATCGATCTTGAATCGTATGATTGGGGTAAAGAAAAATTAAATAATATGCAAAAGCTGTTTATATTTTGGTATACATATCCAGGAGGAGATTGTTATCATAAATTAGCAAGAGCAGCGCGGAAAGCAGGATATTCCGATAAAACTGCAAGTCAAAAAAGCTATGATTTTTTGAAAAACGAAGCGATATCAAAAAAAATAAAAGAGTTCGATGATTCATATGTTAAAACTGGTATATCAGATGCTTACCATAGAATAATTAAACGTAAAATTGCTCGTGTTGATTTTAATACAACAGATTTTTATAATTTTAATGAATTTATTGATGATAACGGAAATAAAAAAGTATTTGTTTCTATAAAAAAGCCTGATGAATTAGAAGAATATCAAAAGATATGTATTGATGCAATAGATTTTCAAGGTCAAAATTCAATACCTAACTATAAACTTCCAAATAGAAAGCAAGAAGAGGATACCATTATAGATCTGTATGATAAAATTAATGGTATTAAAAATTCTGATGATTATGATGTTGAATCGACTGCTGAAATAATTAAAGGAAAATTGTCGTTGACAACAAAAATAATAAAGAAAAATGAAAAGATAGCACAAAAAGCATCGCAAAAATATAAAAAAGAATGCGACAGCAGCCACGAGGAGGACTAATGGCTTTATGGTCTCCTGATGAAAAGCTGAATTATATTTATGCGTTTATGCAATATAACAATAGCCCACTTCATCTTGATTTTTGGCAAGATGATTTTATAAAAAGCAAAAAAAAATATATATGTATCTTGAAAAGCAGAAGAACAGGATATTCGTTTGCAACCGCCTTAAAAGGTCTTGTAAAGGCAATGGACGGAGAAAGAACAAACTATGTAAAACAGTTTGTTTCCTACAATGAAGCAGATGCATTGGAAAAAATAAGATATGCAGCAGCTTTTTATAATTCAATACCTAAAAAATACAGAAAAAAAATAGTAACTGAAAATAAATCATCATTAGAATTTCTTGACAAAAACGGAAAGACAACAAGCAGGTTGATATCTCTACCTTGTAGACCACCGCGCGGAAAAGGTGGGGATATTGCACTTGATGAGCAAGCTATTTACCACCCCAAACTGTCGAAAACAATTTATCAAGCTGCTTTGTTTTGCATCGCTCGTGGTGGGTGTATTGAAGTTGGATCAACGCCTCTTGGTACTGTTGGGATGTTTTATGATATTTGTAGCGACGAATTTAAATTTCCTGATTATGAAAGATATAATATAGCGTGGTGGTATTCTCAAGCTCTTTGCAATAACGTAGAAAAGGCTATTGATTTAGCAGATATGATGACAACAGAGGAGCGTGTATATAGTTTTGGTACAGATACATTAAAATCTATTTTTCAAAACGCAACACTTGATGATTTTCAGCAAGAATGTGAATGCACTTTTATTGATTCAGCAAGTAGCTATATATCATTGGACTTGATATATAAAAATACACCAGGAAAAAGAGAATGCGATATACCATCGTCAACAATAAGCGACGAAGAGTATTTTAATCTTTCTTTGGATGTTGATATAAATCATTATACTGAAGCTGATGATCTTATTGCAAATTATAATCCTCAAAAACATGGATCTCCTTTATTTCTTGGATACGAC
This sequence comes from Treponemataceae bacterium, assembly GCA_051651645.1. Taxonomy (GTDB): domain Bacteria; phylum Spirochaetota; class Spirochaetia; order Treponematales; family Treponemataceae; genus JBOFSR01. The sequence continues at coordinate 12,137 of JBOFSR010000035.1, forward strand.
GTTGCAAGAACAAGAGACGCAATAGCATTTTATATAATTGGCAATTTTAACGGAAAAAAAAAGTCGGTTTTAAAAATAGAAAAAAGAGATAAGTCGTTTGAATGGCAAAAAGATATTTTTAGAAAGCTTATGAGAGGACTTCCTATTTATAGGTCTTGCATGGATTGCACTGGAATGGGATTGCCTTTATTTGAGGAATTACACAAGGAATTTGGAGAAAGGATAGAAGGGGTTAATTTCAACATGCAATCAAAAGAAATGCTTGCAATGAATGTAAAATTTTCTCTTGAAAGAAATGATTTTTTGCTTGCTAATGATAGAGATTTTCATTCACAAATACACTCAATAAAAAGAGTTGCTACAAGCGGTGGAAGTTTTAGATATGATGCAGACAGAAACGAAAAGGGACATGCTGATAGTTTTTGGGCTTGGGCGTTGGCAAATCATGCAGCAACAGAAAAAAAACAAAAAACAGAAGATTTTTATCATCAATACGCTAGAAAAAAGAATAAAGATGTGGTACAATCTACTATTGTAGAAGAAAAAAAAACCTCCGTATCCCTTGAAAAGCTGACCACTAAGAAAAAGGGAAAGTCATTGTCATCTGTATTACGGAGGATGCCTAATGTTTAGAAGCAATACACCAACTCCTATTGATATTGAAAGAGAATTTAAAAAAGAATCAAGAAAACAAAAAAATTTTCAAGATTCCTATGTTTTTGATAAAGAAAATAATTATGGGGTTCGGTCTTTTTTTTGGGATCCTTATACAGGAAATGAAAACTACTATGCTAATTTAAAAAGTGCTGATAGACGCCTAAACAGGCAGATACCAGGAAGGACTTTGCGTAGAGTTGCCGAAAAGGCATTTATAATAAATACATGTATCGGAAATATACAAGATAAAATTAGACCTTTTCTTAAGCCTTCAACAAATATTAATTACAGAGGTTTTATAGTTAAAAAAAAGGGCGATAGTTCTTTTATTACTGCAGATAAAAAATCTAAAGAACGAGATGTTATAGAAAATTTTTTGATGAATACTGGAATAGACAAGGATTCATCAAGAGATAAATTTATGCATTTTTGTTTAAAAATAGTTAGAGATCTTTTTATTCTTGATCAAGCTGCAACAGAAATAGCATATACAAGGTCAGGAAAGCCATACGCATTTTTTGCCATAGATGGCGAGACGATAGAAAAAATACTTCCTTATCAAGAAAACCCCCATAATATACAGTTTGTGCAATTAATAAATGAGCTTCCTGTTGCTTATTATACAGAAGGGCAATTAATTTTTGATTACCAAAATCCACGAACGGACATAAGATTTTCTATGTATGGATATTCTCGTGTAGAGCAAGCTGTTGATTTGAT
>JBOFSR010000036.1:0-19347 GCA_051651645.1 Treponemataceae bacterium
GATTGGGTGCAAATCTTTTTACTTCGTCGGCTGTCCAAACGCAATACGATTTTTTTGAAAAACCTGAGTTTAAAACGCTACAGGGGCGAAGTTGGATTTTTTTCCGAGTCAAAATCCTTAATGAAAAAATTCCCGTCGCATTAAAAACACTTTTTTCTCTCATAAAAAATCCCAATTTTTCAGATACAAAACGAATCAGTGATTTAATCACCGAGTTTAAGAATGATTTTGATTCGTCCGTCGCACCAGAGGGGCACCAATACGCGGCAATGCGTGCATCGTGCAATAAAAATGTTCATCGCGCAATCGATGAAATTTGGAGTGGATTGACGCAATTGTATTTTCTACACGATATGGCCAAAAACGATACGAGTAATATTATAGAAAAGCTTTCTTCGATACACAAAAAATTACTTTCAGCGGGAATGCTTCTCCATATCACGTCGGATGAGGAAGGAATGGAGTTAGCACTGAACGAAACAAAATCCTACACAAAAGATTTTTCTTTTCCAAAACCAGCTCAAAAAATCAATCCCGATGATTTTTTTGCCCTTGTTAATTTATTCCAAACACCTGAGCAAAATTCTGACACTGAATGCTTTAGTGCATCTTCCATGCAAGTAGGATTTGCCGCAATGAGCTTTCCTTCCGCCCCTTTTGCGACAAAAGAGGCGGCAAATGAAGCATTGCTTAGTCATTTTTTATCCACAAAATTACTATGGGAAAAAATTAGAACAATTGGTGGTGCATACGGAGCGTTTTCAGTAACTGATGCACTAGAAATGCTTTTCACCTTTGAAACATACCGTGATCCAGCACCAGAAAAATCTCTTGCTGTTTTTATTGAGTGCTTAGAGGAGGCAGCTCAATTACACCTTGACCAGCAGAGTCTCGAGCGATTAATTGCAGGCTGCTACAGCAAAGAAGTTCAACCCCGCTCTCCTGCAAGCAAGGGATTTATTGCACTCATTCGAGCTTTATACGGAATTGACGACGCTCAACGAAAACGAAAAATTGAATATCTTATTGCAAGTACTCCAACGGATATAGCAACCGTTGCAAAGCGTTTATTGCAAACAAAAAATCAACAAAAATCGGCAATTTTAACAGGAAAATCGAGCAAAGACTTTAGCTTGCAAAAAAAATTACCGATATAAAAATATAGAAAAAGATTTTAATAATTTTTGTATTTCGCAAAAAAATTTTATATGAAACACTTTATAAAATAAAGGTACTGATAAATGAAACATCTTTCACATGATTTGAAACGAAATATGTACAAACTAAAAGGCTATCGTGGAAAAAACGCGTTTGATTTGTGGTGGCACAGCTTTACAGGCGTAAATGTTATTACGGGCGAAGCAAAAAGCTTTTTTGTTGAATATTATATTCTCAATCCAAGTGTTACGCCCAATAAAGTTGTTCTTGGCCAACGGGAAGACAATAAATTATACAAAATTCAACCCTCATATGTTATGATCAAAGCAGGAGCATGGGGGGATGATGCATGCCAAATCCATAACTTCTACCCCGCAGAAGAAATGATTTCACAACAAAAATATCTTGATATTCAAATTGGATCTTGTAAATTATCTGAAATAACAATCTCAGGATCCGTTCATGTTGCAAAGGAAGAAGTTGACTATCATCCTGAGTGCTTGAGTGATGCAGGATCAATGAGCTGGGACTTAAAAGTAAATAAAACACTGTCAACAGGAAAATTAGAAAAAAAGCGTTTTCTGCGAAAACCCGAAATGCACTGGCACGGCCAAGGGATAAAAACAGAATATAGTGGTCGCATAGTTTTTAATGGCGAGGAATATCTTGTTGAAGCTGCAGATTGCAATGGCTATGCAGACAAACGCTGGGGCGTGCGTTTTCCAAATCCGTTTTTTACAATTTATGCAAGCAATATTGTAAGTGATTTTAATGAAAAAAAGATGGCCTCATCAGCACTTGTGATTTATAATCAGATTTCAGGTTTTAATCAAAAAGAAACCCTGCAAATTCTTTTATACCTTGATGGCAAACAGTATCACTTTACAAGTGTGATTGCAAAAAAACAATCAAAAATCGCCTACTCCATGACAAAAAATGAGGACGATAATATTTTGCAGTGGACTATCACCGCCGAGAAACAAAATATTCTCATGGATATTCTTGTCTACTGCAAAGAAAGCGAAATGCTAAATCTTGTGCATGAATCTTCATCTGGTGAATTACAGTTTGAGGATATGAAATGTGGCGGAACAGGATGGGGGCATCTAAAAATGTATCATCGTAAAAACAAAACGCTTGAAATTATTGAAAATCTTTCATTTAAAAATGTTGTTTGTTACGGAAAATAAATTCTCTATACAATAAACTATAATTCTTTTGCATGATTCACCGCTGATTCAACGGCTTTAATCACAGCGTTGCGAAACCCATGCTCCTCAAGCGATTTTATACCTTGAATTGTCATTCCTGCTGGGGAGCATACGTTATCTTTTAAGATAGATGGATGAATCTGTGTTTCAAGAGCAAGTGCAGCCGATCCTTTAAGCATTTGAGAAACAAAGATATATGCCTGTTTATGAGACATACCTAATCCCACTGCCGCCGTTACCAAAGCTTCCATAAAAATAAAAGTATACGCTGGAGCACAACCACAGACGGCGGAGAAAATATCAATAAAACTTTCATCAATTACCTCAAGTTTTCCTGTTTTTTGAAGCAACTCTTTTACCGTCTCAACTTCTTCAGAAAGCTTAGAACTCTTTGTTGTAATTGCAGTTATCCCTTCTCCAATAGCAACGGGCGTGTTGGGCATGATACGGATAATCAAATTTGTGGAAAGATGTTTACTCAAAAAATCAATTGAGGTGCCAGCAAGCAAAGAAATAATAACATGATTTGAATTAATATGATCTTTTATTTCATTAATAAGGCTTTGAAAAACCAACGGCCTCACTGCAATAAAAACAAAATCAGCAAACTCAAGAAGTTTTATATTTGACATTTCTGCATGACAGCCGTGTGCTTGAGCAAAGGACTGAGCTTTTTCAAATGTTCGATTGGTTACCATAATATTTTGAGGAGGAATCACTTTAGCTACGGCACTCATCAAGGCACTGCCCATTGTTCCGCAGCCGATGCACCCAACTTTAATTTCTTGCAAGTTCATTATCTCTCCTGAGAAGAATTAGGTTTTTCTATTTTAATTGTGGCGGCAAAAATTGAGTTAACTAGTCCAAGAATTGCCGAAAGAGTAAAAAGTAGCTCAATACCCAACTTTTGCCAAATTAATCCGCCTAACAGTGCAATTAAAATGCTAATAAGATGATTTACAGAAATTCCTGTAGTAATGGTGGTAGCAAATTCTTCTTGAGAGGAAGATAAATCCTTGGCATACATATTTGTTGCCATGCTTGCAACAGAAATCACCGTATCTAATATGTAGTTTATGCAAACAATATAAAAGGCAATTGTCAGGGGAAATAATTTATGGGCAAAACCATACAAAAGACAAACGATAATCAACACAAGAGTATCTGCAACCATGATGATTTTATAGCCAACTTTATCGATAATTTTGCCAAGTAGAGGAGAGAAAAAAATACAAAAGCCTGCACTAATTGCAAGTAAAAATGAAATAGTTTTTGTATCTGCCCCGTATTGCAAAATCAACACATAAGGGCCAAAAGTTAAAAAAACTTGCTTTCTTGCACCGTAAAAAACTTCAAGGATATAAAATTTTGTAAATTTTTTATGAAAATACAAGCGTTCACGTTTTATTTTTGACGGAGTTTCTTTAATGGCAAGAATGCACAACACAGAAAAAAACATCATAAGAGATGCCCCTGCAAAAATAATTTTAAACGGAATAATTGATTCTAAGTTTGGATAAAAAATTGAGATACAATAAAAAACAATAGTTACAAGAAAAAAACCAACGATGTTTCCAATGCTTCTAATTGAGTTTAAAATTCCTAAGGCAAGGCCACCACAATTTTCTTTCGCAAGGTGCACAGAAATTGTGCTTTTGACGGGCATAATAATATGCTCTCCAAGGCTAAAAATAATCGTCCAAATAAAAACATACAGCCGATCAGAAGAACCAAACAAAAATCCTGCGACACCACATAGTGCAATCGCCATGCCAATTCTATAAATTCTAATTTCAGAAAACTTATACAAAAGTGCTAAAATGAAAATAACACATAAACCAGGAAGTTCTCGAAAAAACTCTAACAATCCTCGATCAAATTTATCAACATGAGTAATCTCAGCATAATAATTATCTTGAACACCACGATATAATCCATAAGCAAGTCCAAAAAAAAGAATCGAAAATAAAAACGGCAAAGCAACCTTGCCGTCTCTATAAATTTTTTGCAGATGATTTTTCATTCTATCCTTTTAAATACAATTTTGTTAGCTTTTTGTACTCCACTTAACAAATAGTTCTCGTGCCTTTGCTCGCACTTGAGTTGAATAAGCGTGATTAGAAATAATGCGTGACGTTGACTCAATTAAATTTCTGTGATTTTTCACCGTTGGAAATATTCTCTCATAAGCGACGAGAGCTTCCCATGCAAGAGAGGAAGATGGATTTAATGAATCAAACTTTTTTAATGCCCACGCGATTGTATCCATTGTTTCATCTTGATTGTTCAAACCGACTAAGCCCAATGCACGAATTGCACTTGCTGCAACCATTGGATCATTATCTGCAAGAGCAACACGAGCAAGAGTGCTTTTTGAATCCTCTGTTGCAATCTTTCCAAGCAAATCGCATGCTTGCATTCTTACATCCGTGTAATTATTTATTAAACGGCCTTCCTCGCGTGATTCGTAAAACAAGCCTTCGCCAGATAAAATAGAAAGTGCTGCAACCAATTCTGGTGTAACACGACTAGACTCAATAATTTTGTCAATCATTTCAAGGGCAACGGTTTTGTTCTCCCTGTCATCAGAGGCGGCTAACTCTTTTATGATCACCGTCTCCAAGTTATTCAAATATTCTTGCTCAACGGTTGTCTCCGAACGTTCTTGTGCAAAAAAAAGTGATCCTGCACACATAAATGCTATAATAATTTTTTTTAATTTCATGAAAACTCCTTGTATTTAAGGCACACTATTCTATGCCAATTTATCAGCTGGTAATTTTATTATATATAAAGAAAAAAATACTGCAACGAATATCCTTCTTCAATTGTCTTGCAAGTTTAGCATAAAATAATTTGATTTGCAATATCTAAGCTTTTACAAGCACCCTTTTTCTCGTTACTTTATTCATCGTTCACAAAAAGCTGGCTAGACCCACCACATTACACTATTATTCCTCGTAAGCTGCATTACTGCTTTTCAAACCATCTCTCATAATATCGTACGTTATATCAAGGCTTTTACGAAGGTCAGAAGGCGTAAAGTTATGCAAATGCCCCTGAACAAGAACCGTAATTGGCAAAGTTGTAATCCACAAGGTAAAAGATTCTAACGAAAGCTTATAGCCAAAGTCTGGAATAGAAATATTTTTATACAAAACATCCTGATTATTTTTGTCTTGATGAAAAAGATCTTTTTCCCTAAAAATGGACCAAAGATTTAATCCCATAGCCCGCAAAAGAGAGCAAATGTGTATTGATGAAGGATTACTTTGCAAATAGGATAAAACCGTAAAGATATGGACATACACCATTTCAGATAAATCATCAAGGTCAGCAAATCGTTTTAACAAAAGGCTCTCAATCACCGCAATTTCTTGTACTACTAAATTAACGAGGGCTTCATCCTTTTTTGTAAAATAGGAATAAAGGCTGCTTCGCGCCAAGCAAAGTTTTTGTGCAAGCAAGTCAACAGTAACACCCGTAAATCCTTTTTCTTTAATAAGAGCGGCAAGTGCGTCATAAACCTTATCACGAACAGGAATCTCTTTTGAAACAACTTCAGCTTTAAACTGCAACTCTGAGCGACGATGAGGAGGAATATCTTTGAGCATCCACCATCCATGAAAAACAAAATCAACAACTCGATTACATAAAATATCGGTATCAACATTACTAAGGGATTTTTTTGACTCCAAAAGGAGCGTTGAGGAGGTGAACAAATTATATAAAAACTGTAAATATTTTTTTTTAAAAAAATCGTCATGTAAGTACACGCTATAATCGTTATCGCCCATAATAAGCGAAACGCCTCGCTCTTTTAGGGCAACATAAATATCTTTTTCAAAGCTTTCAGCCACGCACAAGCGATAAATGGCATAACAAAGCAAATCCTGATTTTTCAAAAAAAACATAAAAATGATTTGAGCCGTGTCTTTATTATCATTTGAAATATAATTAAACTGTGAAAAAAAATCATATAGCTTGTCAAAAAAATACTGTTCAACACAAAAAAGCAAATCTTCCTTTGAAGAAAAATGCCTATAAATACAAGCTTTGGTAACGCCAATAGTTTTTACAATGCGAGAGAGCGAGATATCGTCTAAGGCAGAGTCTGTATACAGAGAAAGCGTTGCTTTAATAATTTTTTCACGTGTTTTTTCATTCATAGAGCATTGAAATTAGTATACATAAACAAAAAAAAATGTTCAAGGCAAAAACTCCTAAAAAGTGTGCTCTCGATAGTTTCAAGATTTTTTTGCGCTTTAAAATAAAAAAGCACCTTAAAAAATCAATTTTCTAAGATGCACTTTCTTTCACAATGATGTTTTTATACCAGCGAAGAGACTTGAACTCTTACACCCTCACGAGTAGTAGATTTTGAGTCTACCGTGTCTACCATTCCACCACGCTGGCAAGAACTGACACTGTATCATACCTTAAAAAAAAAGTAAAGATAGTTACCGCTAAAAATTGCATTCTATTGCACAAAATATTTTGCCAAAGAATCAATCCCGTTTTTAATAAAATTAGACTTCTCAATGCTTCTATCTGCAATCAAGGGAACTTCTTGCAATACAAAGTTATCAATCTTATAAATCAGCTTGCCACAGACTTGGCCAATCTCAACAGGGGCTTCAATAAAAGACGGGAGCTCAAAAATTTGTTCCACTTTCTGAGAAATATTTTCTGCAATCTTTGGAACGCTAATATCCGTATCAAAATCTGTTGTCAAATACAACTTATTCTTTTTTCCCTTCCAAACTTGCATGACAAGCTTATGATGCTTATTAACTTCAAATAAATCAAAACTGCTATACGCCCAATCTGTTATGGTAGAGGAATCAATCAATCTGTAGCGATTACCTTGCACAGAGCCAACACCTGGAAGCCCCAGCATAACGGCAATAATCCGCCTGTTCCCCCGCTTTGCAGTATAGGCCAAATTGTAACCAGACTCTGGAATAAATCCTGTTTTCAATCCATCAGCACCGTCTATTGTCCCAAGCAATTTATTTGTTGCACTTTGCGTTATTGGCTTAAAAGTTGCAAGTGCCTCTTGAGGAATATTATGTAATTGCGGATATACAAATGATGACACAGAATGATAGCGTGCAATCGTTTCAGGATACTTGGAAATATAGGCACGGCAAAACGATGCAAAATCTCGAGCCGTTGTTATATTCAACTCACTATACCCTGATGTATCAAAAAAAACAGTATTCATCATGCCAAGATTGCGAGCTTCCGTATTCATCCGTCTCACAAAGGCTTCTATGCTATCTTCAATAGCCAAGGCAACTGCTACAGCCGCATCATTACCTGAAGGAACAGCCAAGCCAAGCAACAATTCATCGAGCGTAACAATATGACCTTCCGCTAGATACATAAGTGATGACCCCCGCGGAGCATTAACCGCCCAACTTTGAGCAGGCAAGGCAATAACATCAGAAAGCTTTAAGTTACCAAGGTTGACTTCTTGCAGGGCAATATACATCACCATAAGCTTAGTCAGTGAAGCAGGCGGAATTAAAAGGTCAGCATTTTTTTCAAAAAGAATGGAACCGTTTGCCTCGTCAATCAGCACAAGGGACTTTGCATTTACCGATAATTTTGCAGGAATTGTTTTATACGGCAACGGAGAAATTGTTTGCACAAGTCGATGCGATGCAAGAAATTGCTCATAACTAATCTGTTGCTCTATACTAAGTGGTTGCGGCTCTTGAGTTAATTTTTGAACAAGCACGTATAGTGAAAAAGACAAAAAGACAATAATTAAAAGCACAAAACTGCTTACCACAGCAATCTTTTTCTTATTAAGCTGTTTTATCCAATTGAGGCTTTTTTTTTCGTTCATATGTTCTTCCTTCACGTATATAAACTCAGGTTCTTAGTATCGCAAGTGCCGTTTCTACAGAATTTCACTGCTATTTTTTAATATTTCTTCCTTCGCGGTAATGCATAAAGCTTCAATAAATTCATCACAAATACCTTGCATGATTAAGTCGAGCTTGTAAAGCGTTAGATTAATACGATGATCAGTAAGACGATTTTGCGGAAAATTATACGTACGAATTCGCTCCGAGCGATCACCTGAGCCGACCATATTTTTACGTGCAGCCGCTCGTTCTTGATTTTTCTTGCTCTCTTCAAGTTCAAAAAGCCTTGCTCGCAATACACGCATTGCCTTAGCCTTATTTTTAAGTTGACTTTTTTCATCTTGCTGAATTACCACAAGTCCCGTAGGGATGTGCGTTAAGCGAACAGCAGAATCCGTTGTATTAACACACTGCCCTCCAGGGCCACCTGCCCTCATCACATCTATTCGTAAATCCTCTTGTTTAATTTCAATTTCTGTCTCTTCAGCCTCTGGCAAAACAGCAACCGTTACCGCCGAAGTGTGTACACGCCCTTGGGATTCTGTTTCAGGAACGCGTTGCACCCGATGCACACCACTTTCATAGCGTAGGCTGCCATACACATACTTGCCACTAATGCTAAAAGAAATCTCTTTATAACCGCCAACTTCTGTCTCGTTTGCACTTAAAAGCTCATACTTCCAGCCTTTTGTATCAGCATACCGCGTATACATTCTATATAAATCAGCAACAAAAAGCGTTGCCTCATCACCACCAGTGCCGCCCCGAATTTCCATAATAATATTTTTTTCTTCTAATGGATCTGGCGGAATTAACAGCATTTTAAGCTTCTCTTCAAGCACAGGGATTTTTTCATCAAGCTCACTAAGCTCTTGACGTGCCATTTCTTTTAACTCGGCATCCTCCTCTTGAGATATCATAAGCTTTGAATCATCAATCCCTTTCAACAGCGTTTTATATTCATCGTAAGCTTCCATCACCGAAGTTAAATACGAATGCTCGCGCATTGTTTCTTTATATTTTTTTGCATCCTTAACAAGATCTGGTTCTTGAATAGCCTTATTTATCTCAGCATAGCGAGTAGCTAATTGTTCTAATCGTTTTAACATAAATAAAACTATAGCACAAAAGAAAAAAAAAGTAAGCGGTGCATGAAAAAAATTACAAACCGATGAATGATTTTTTAATCTCTGCAAAAAACTTTCATCCCACCTACAGGATTCTTCAAACTATGCAAGCTTTTTCATCAAACCGTAAGAATTGCAAGATTTTTCATTTTTTCTATTGACTATTTTTTTATAAATTATTATCATTTACTTAATAGTAACAATTTATAAAAAGACTGCGTTTATCCTCCTTTAGCAGTCTTTTTATTTTTTAAATATTGAAGTTATTTCATTTGTGAAAAAGTTTTTTTTAATCACCCTATTTTTTATTTTCTCTTCATTTTGTTTTAGCAAAGAAAGCGATAATTTTTCTATAGAGCATTTTGTTTTAGAAAATGGTCTTTCTCTGTTTGTTGTTGAAGATGATTCTCTGACGACAACAACAATTCGCCTCAATGTAAAAGCAGGCTACGCAAAGCAATCACCAAAAAATACAGGATTTTTTGACCTCTATACCCGTTTTTTTTTATTCGGCCTAAAAAGATTTTCATCAGAAGAATTAATTGAAGAAGAATTCAAAAAACTAAATATTATTTCTTTTGATTCCACCTTCTCAGCAGATATCAGCGCCTACCAGCTAAAAGTCCCTTTTTTTGGGATAGATGGAGCGTTAGCATTACTGGCAGAGGCAAGCATACAGACAAGTTTTTCTGAATCAGCTATTGAAAAACACTTGAAATCTATGCAAAAAGACATTATTCAAAAAGCAAAAATGCCGACATCCTACATTAACAGTGCAATTGATTCTCGAATATTTGCAGAAAAACCGTGGCAGCATGAAACAGGGATTTCACCTGCACTATTTTCAAAGCATTCAGCGGGCGTCGCTCGTGCACAACTCAGTCAAATCAAAGAAAAATTTTACACGCCAGCAAACAGTGCACTCTTTATATGCTCAAATCTTCCTGCAGAACATATATATCAGATGGTAAAAAGTAGTTTTGGAGCGTGGAAAAATCCAAGCCTTCCAATGACAAGCGAAGATGACTTTGACAATGTAAACGAAATCAAATCAACGGCGGGAACATACATTTTACACTCAGAAGAATTTCCAGAAGATTTTATGCAAATAATTGTGCAGTATCCACAAAGCGGACTTCTCAACAGTGAAGAAAAATCAATTTTTGAATCAGAAACCATCGCTTTGAGTGCAGAAATCTTTCAAAAAGATTCAAGCCAGTTAAAAAAAATAATCCTAGAAAACGGAGCACTCGGGGTGCCTTCACCTGACTTTATTTATGCAGGCTATGCAAACAGCGGGGAAAAATCACGCCTCATTATTCAAACATTGCTAGAAAAAAGAAATATTCCCCAGCAAATACAAGGATTTGTTTCTCTGTTTGACGATCCCTCAACCTTTTTACGTGATGATGAACTTGCACAAGCAAAAGAAAATTTAATTAATAGCTTTAACGAAAATATCAAAAGTTCTTCGGCAATTCTTGAAAGTTTTGCAAACAGCTGGGCGTATGTTGATAAAAATTATTTTTTCTCCTTTCCAAAAATTATTAACACGCTTTCAAAAACTAAAATCACCCAAGTTTTAAAATCACGGCCATACGTTTTTGTTGTTATTAATTCAAAGGATTTTTTTAACAATAAAAAAGATTTAACCCCTCTTGCCACAGAGATTATCACAAAGGAAAATGCATCGTGGTATACAAACACGCTATACAAGACACTGGAGAAAAAAAAGCAGCAAGAGAAGAAAAATGTCGCTATTATTGAATCTGATGATATACAAAAAATTAATACACTTTTAGAAGTCCATAAAAGTCGGCTTGAAAAAGCATCTCTTGAAAACGGTGTCCAAATTTTTGTTCGTAAAAACACCAGCACCGTAGAATCATCGGTGGAATTAACCTTTTTAGGCGGAGAGGTTTTTGATTCTGCAAAATTTAATGATGATCAAAAAAAACGCGGATCACGCCTATTAGCAGTTACCGCTTTGGCTCGATTAATCTCCACAGAAAATGATTTTCCGCCTTACGCGGTGCTTTCAATTGACTCCACGCTCTATTCTCACACCATCAAAATATCAAGCCCATCACACAGTATTTCCTCTATTCTCAGTGCAATTGATACCGCCTTAACGCAGGAAAAATATACACCGCAAATTATCGATCAATCAATTTGGGATGTAAAGCAATTTTTACGAAATAAATATGCGTCAAATGAAACTCGCATGATTTTTTCTGGATTAAACGCCCTCTTTGATCAAAACGGTAAAACAAAATTATTGTATGATGAAAAAGATTTATTTGTTGGCATAAAATTTGCAGACGTTGTCAGCTACTGCCAAGAATTAAAAAACTCTGATTTTTTACAAGTAATTATTACCTCAAACGTTGAGACAGCGATCGTTTTAGAAAATGCAAAAAAGACATTTAAGCCCTTGTCAAAAACAGAAACAAATCTTAGCTTTGAAAGCTTTCAAAACAAAATGGATTTTTATAATTTTGACATAAAAAATCAAATACTAAAACTCCCTTTAGAAAGAATTTTTTTATCAAATATTGAAGATCCGCAAAATGCCCAAAAGCCTGTTGAATTAGTTCCAACAAAAAACTTTGCAGATCCTGTTATTGTTTTTTTTAAGCTACCACAGTACAATGCAACAGATTATGCGGACATGCTTTTTATGCTTTGGAGTTTGGAGGAAAAACTAAGAGAGCTGCTCAATGAGTCAAAAAATCAAGTTGCAAGCTCCGTTCGCATTCAAACCGATGGAAATTTAAACCGCATAGCGTATATTGTTTTTACCGATGTTACGCGCCCCCGTGATTTACGAAGAATTTTTGATAGAGCTTTAATTCTTGTCAAGAATATTCGTGCAAAAAATGAAGTTGAAAACAAGACAGAAAAAAAAATCCTCTTCAAAGACTTATTCCTAAATTTAGAGAACACAAATATTTATAACACATACTTAAAAACAAATGCCTTTTTTAGAAATGACGCTTTTTGTTTTTTAACAGATTTTCAATATATTAATGAGGTGGCATGGAAAGATTCCGCTCGCAGCTTCCAAACATGGCTGGCAAATACCTATTTTACGTGGGTCTTCACAACAGAGGCTCGATTATAATCAACTCCACGGCCTACCATATTTTTACAAAGAAGGACTAAAAAATTAATTTAGATGATTTTTTACAATGGCTTGACACATTTATGTATCAAGGCAATAAGGGTCTCGGAAAAAAAAATCTTGACACAATTCTTTTTCTTGCAGAAAAATTAGGCAATCCCCAAAAACATTTTAAGTGCATTCATATTGCAGGCTCAAAAGGCAAGGGATCCACGGCAACTATGCTTGCAAATGTCTTACAAAAAGCAGGATACAGGACAGGGCTTTTCACCTCACCGCATATTCTTTCGTTTTTTGAGCGAATAACGCAAGCAGGCAATCCCTTTGCCTCTTCAATTTACGAAACTTCAGCATCCGAGTTTTTTAAAATCTTTAACCTCATTCCACAAAATGAATTTCCACAGGGAATTCTTCCGTCATGGTTTGAAATGGTTAGTGCGTACAGTTTTTTATGCTTCAAAAATGCAAAATGCGAGTATGTAGTTGTTGAAACAGGACTTGGTGGACGACTGGACGCAACCAATATTATCAATCCTGAATTTTGCATCATTACTCCCATTGAACATGAGCATGCAGAGATTTTAGGAAACACATTACCGCAAATAGCGGGAGAAAAAGCTGGGATTATAAAAAAAAATATACCTGTCATTTCTGCAAAGCAAAAAAAAACTGTATTAAAAACGTTAAAAAATTATGCACAGCGACAGAGAGCAGATTTTTTCTACACAGCCAGTCACATTGCAATAAAAAAAATAACAATTAATGACTATGCCATGACCGTTGAATTTCTTTTAAAAAAATCACGACAAAAAATTGAATTTCACATGAATTTACTCGGCACCGTTCAAGCCGAAAATGCACTGACTGTTATTTTTACAATGGGCACATTTTTTCCCCATATTTCATTAGACTTGGTGCTAGCTGCAATCGGAAAAGTTAAGATTGCAGGACGATTCGAAATTGTGCCTATCAAAAGCCAAGATAAAACAGCAACTATTATTTTTGATGGTGCTCATACGCAAAACAGCATTATAAATACCATACAAACGTTCAAAAAGATTTTTAAACAACAAAAATCATTTTTGCTTTTTTCCTGTGCTGGAGACAAAAATGCCAAAAATCTTGCACGCATTTTCAAAAAATATCACTTTCAAAAAATTTTTGTAACGATTCCTGGTACTTTCAAAAAAGCAAATTTTAATCAAATAAAAACTGAATTTGCATATATTGCCAGCAAGACACGAGCTCATTTTTATGCAAATGAAGATTTTTCTTCTATTATTAAGCAAGCAATCGACCTTTCAATAGAGGACAATGCAAAACTTTTTGTCACAGGATCTTTCTACTTAATCACCGAAGTTAAGAAAGTTCTGCAAAAAATGGAATCTCAAAATGAAGTTTCTGTTCTGTAATGGGATGCAAAAAATCTAATGCGGTCGCATGAAGTTGCAAAGGGTGATTTGACTGAATCGGATTATACAAATCATCGCCCACAATTGGATAGCCAATCCATGCAAGATGGGAGCGAATTTGATGGCGAAAACCGTTCGTAATCACGCACGTAAAGCTAAACAAATTTTTTGGCAAAATAATTTTTTGGGCAATCTGCGTTGTGTATAATTTTTTTGTAATTTTTTTCTTATTTTTATTTTCAAAACCCTCAAAAACAGGACGAACTGATTTTTGCCCAACGCCAAAAGGACGAAAATAACTTTGTATCTCAAAGGGAATTTTTTCTTCAATTTCATCGGGATTTATCTTAGGAAATCCGTCAAGCTGAAAATCGCTTTTATTGCACATTGTTTTATACGTTTTTTTTATTCCCTGATTTTCCTGCTGAATTAAAAAAAAATCATAGGCTTTTTGACAAAGGGCTATCACTATTAAGCCGTGAGTTGCAGTATCCAATCGGTGTAAAAGCCCATAATCCTGATTTCGCCCCTCAATTTTCTTAATCTCAGGAAAAAGGGCGATAGCCTGCGTTAAAGCCGTATCCTCATCAGGATTGTGCAAAGGCAGAGTTGGCAAACCATGCGGCTTTTCAATGACAACAAAGTGATTTTGCTCAATATGCACAACAGAAATTGTCTTAGTCTCTGTCATACAGTGATTTTAACTCACGCAAAATGTTTTTCATGTGGGGTGGAATGGGAGCGTCAAAAATCCGCTGATCAGTCTCATTTTCAAAAAAAATTCCAAGCCGTCGAGAATGGAGCATCAACGTCGCCTCAGCAAAGGTATGATCTTTTTTGCCATAAATGGGATCGCCTAAAATAGGACAGCCTAAATATTTCAAATGCACGCGAATTTGATGTGTTCTGCCCGTTTTAAGCTTGAGCCGCATTACAGAATAATTGCCAAAACTTGCAATCCATGAATAAACCGTGTGAGCAAATTTGCCCTTGTTTTTATTATCCGTTGCAATAAAAACTTTTCGGTTATGGGGCGAGCGAAGAATTTGCGTTTTAATCGAATCTCGTTTTTCAGGAGGCCGTCCAACAACAATCGCAATATACTCTTTTTTTACTCGCCGTATCTTAAATTGATTTTGCAAATACCCTTCAACATCACGATTTTTTGCCGTAATCATCACGCCAGAAGTGTCCTTATCAAGCCGATGAACAATCCCACTTCTAAAAACTTGGCTTTCATCATTAAGAACGCTCCCCTTTTTCCAATGAAAAAGCAAAGCGTTTACCAGCGTCCCCGTCCAATTCCCGCTTGCAGGATGCGTAACCATGCCCTGTCGTTTATTTATGACGCACACATTATCATCTTCAAAAAGAATTTCAAGCGGAATATTTTCGCCTTCGATGTGTTCAGGGATAGGATCATCCCACTCAAGAAAAATTTCATCATTCTGATTGAGCATTTTTGAAAGCTTTGCAGGCCGGCCATTAACCATAATTGATTTTATGCCTGTTTTTAAGCGTGAGCGCGTTATTCCATTGGGGATTGATGAAATATATTTGTCAAGTCGTTGTGGGACGAATTCTTCGTCGTCAATCGTTACCTTAATTTGTGGCATTTTCAGACGCTTTGACAGAGTCATTTTCAGCAGGCGATTGCAAAGGCGCCTCGTTGATAATCGGCTCAATACGAATATTTCCAAACTGAGCAGGATCACGCACGGCTTTTTTTCGCTTACTGCGTCGCACTTGTTGAATAATAAAATCCGTTAAGCCAACAGCTACAGAAATTCCACCTGCTAGCAAAATACGCTTATAAATCTCATCTTTACTTAACGCCTCCGTATCTGGAGCAGGATTCATTGGGTTGGGAAACGCATCTGGCTGGAACCCAGCCTCAGCCCAACTTACAACTGATGTGATCAAGTTAACGCCAAGCATGGCAAACGGCATTGTTCCCAGTGTAATAATTTCAGCTCGGCGTAAATCTTCTGCCCATGCAGGAATTTTACCTTTTTTGTATGGCTCAATTTCCATTGTAATCGAACGTTCCTTCGTATTCTGTGCAACAAGCAACATGCAAACAAAAGTAAATAAAGTGATTGCTAGCAATTTTTTCATATTTTCCTAATCCTAATTGTGATCGCCAAAAATTGCCGTTCCAATTCTCACTAAGGTTGAGCCTTCTTGAATTGCAATTTTATAATCATTCGACATTCCCATTGAAAGCTCGCTTAAATCAAAATCCTTAAAATCATTTTGCAGCCTTTCTTTGTAGCTTGCAAGTAATCGAAAAGATTTGCGAATCAGATTCTCGTCATTTGTAAAAGGAGCCATCGTCATAAATCCCTTTGGAACAACGAATTTGCACTCTTGTAAAAAATGGAGAGCCTTTTTTACACTTTCATAGTCGCTAAAGCCTGATTTTGAATCTTCGCCTGTATGCATTTCAAGTAAAATCGAAAGAGGCTTTTGTATTTTATCGGCACATTTTTCCAACTCCATAATAAGTTCAAGTCGGTCAACTGATTGAACGCACGTCAAAAAGGGAATAATATGCTTAACCTTATTTCGCTGCAAAAGTCCAATTTGATGCAACTCAATATGGGGAAACTCCTGAATCAGCGGTGGAAATTTTTGAATGGCTTCTTGTACCCGATTTTCTCCAAAAAGAGTGATGCCTTCAGCAATAACGCTTTTTATTTTTTCGCCGCTGTGAAATTTACTCACCGCCATTAACTGTACCGAATTTTCAGCTCTTCCACATTTTTGCTCGGTTTCGCGAATTGTCTCTAAAATCTGATTGATGGAATTTTTTATGCTCATAGTTTTATTTTAGCAAGAGTCAATAATATTTGACAAGTGGATAATTTGCTCAAGGGTCAAATTTTCTGCCCGTAACTGCAAGTCTAAATCTGCTTTTTCTAAAATAGATTCCACAGAATTTGAGTTTTCAGTATTTTTCAAATAAGAGCCCAAATTATTTTTTATCGTTTTTCGGCGAGAGGAAAATAACGCCCGTAAAATTTTTAAAAACAGTTGCGGATTTGAACAAGCGGGCGGATTTTCTTTTTTTGTAAACAGAACCGCACGCGAATCAACATGGGGAGGCGGCCAAAAAGAGCCTGCTCCTAAATCCATAAGAGGTTTTACCTCATACATCCACTGGCATAAAACGGAAAAAGATGAATAATCTTTGGAATGAGGCTTTGCTGTCATACGAAGGGCAACTTCCTTTTGAATAGTGATTGCTCCCTTTTCAAAAAAAATGCCATGAGAAATAAAGTCTGCAAAAAGCGTTGCCGCAATGTTATACGGAAGATTTCCAACAAAAATCTGCGGACTATCAATCGCTTGCTCGGCTTTCCATGTTTTTAAAACATCCCCTTCAACTAATTTGAAGTTTTTCTTTTTTCCAAAAAAATCCTTGAGAATACGAGAAAATCCTCGGTCAATTTCAAAGGCCGTAAGATTTGCTCCCATATCTAAAATTTCACTCGTCATACAACCCAAACCAGGGCCAACTTCCCAAACACGAGAGCTTTCATCGAGCTCAAGAGTCTTAATAATCTTTGTGCGTGCTGTAGAATTGATCAAAAAATTTTGTCCAAATTTTTTCTGCATTCCCAAACCATGAAATTCCAAAAACTCTTTTATTTGTTGCGGCGAATTATAATCAATCATTTCTAAAAAGACTACCATATAATAGAAAGAAAAGCTAGAAAGCGATGAGTCTTTCTTTATTAATTTACAGGCATTTTTCAAAAAGTATTGCAAAGCAAAATAGAGTCAGTGGATTGTCAAATCCTATAATCTATGGTATCATCATGCCTATGAATGCAATTATCACTGTTGTCGGCTCAGATCAAGTCGGTATTATAGCAAAGGTTAGCGAATATCTTGCAAAAAACAAGGTTAATATCATTGATATTACGCAAACTATTTTGTCCAATAATTTTGTTATGATGATGATGGTTGATGTCTCTGGCTCAAATGTTACAATCGATGAGTTGCGGACAGATATGAATGAGCTTGGAAATCAAATGCAAGTAGAAATTAACATCATGCATGAAAGAGTTTTTAGTTCTATGCACCGAATTTAAACGCTTTATTGGATTAATCATTTTTATATAGGAAAAAATATGTTATTTACTCCCCTTGAAATACAAGAAACCGTTAATATGTTTATGAGGCACAAGCTGGATGTAAGGGCAATCACTATGGGAATTTCTCTGCGTGATTGTGCAAGTCCTTCTGGCACAGAAAGTCGCCGCAGAGTAAAAGATAAAATCTTGCGTTATGCAGGAAATCTTGTTACCATTGGCCGTCAAATTGAAAATGAATTTGGCGTTCCCATTATTAATAAGCGAGTTGCCGTCACTCCGATTTCTCTTGTGGCAGAATCTTCTGATGACACGAACTTTGTAGCATGGGCAAAAACGCTTGATGAGGCGGCAAAAGAGTTGGGAATCGACTTTATTGGCGGATTTTCAGCACTCGTGCAAAAGGGAATTACAACGGGCGACAAAAGACTGATAGAATCAATTCCTGAGGCCTTATGCTCAACCGATCGCGTATGTGCATCAATCAATTTAGGCACAACAAAAAATGGCATCAACATGAATGCGGTCAAAGATGTTGGCGTATTAATTAAGCGAACGGCAGAACTTTCAAAAGAGCGGGACGGAATCGGCTGTGCAAAGCTCGTCGTATTTTGTAATGCCCCTGAGGATAATCCTTTTATGGCAGGAGCTTTCCATGGTGTTGGCGAGGGCGAGGCGGTGCTTTCAGTGGGAGTTTCTGGGCCTGGCGTTATAAAAGTTGCCTGTGAGGCGTATAAAGGCGAGCCACTCGATGTGATTGCTGAGGGAATCAAAAAAACGGCGTTCAAAATTACCCGAATGGGTCAACTCGTGGGGACGGAAGCTGCCAAAAGATTGGGCGTTCCCTTTGGCATTTTGGATTTATCGCTTGCCCCAACTCCTGCAGTAGGCGACTCCGTTGCACGCATTCTTGAAGAACTGGGACTTGAGCGTGCAGGAGCTCCAGGGTCTACCGCAGCTCTTGCGATGCTTACCGATATGGTTAAAAAAGGCGGCGTTATGGCAAGTGCAAACGTTGGCGGGCTTTCAGGGGCTTTTATTCCTGTTTCTGAAGACGAGGGAATGATTGCAGCGGTCAAAGAGGGTGCAATAACAATCGAAAAGCTTGAAGCTATGACCTGCGTTTGCTCTGTTGGACTGGATATGATTGCAATACCAGGAGATACAGAGGCAACAACAATCAGCGGAATAATTGCGGATGAAATGGCAATCGGCATGGTGAATAACAAGACAACCGCAGTGCGAATAATTCCTGTTCCAAACAAAAAAGTTGGAGAATGGGTAGAATTTGGCGGACTGCTTGGCGGAACACCAATAATGGCCGTGAATAATTTTT
>JBOFSR010000037.1:0-3739 GCA_051651645.1 Treponemataceae bacterium
TTTGGTGTTGAATTACAAGCAAAAAAAATGCAAGCAAAAATGATTACAAAAAGCACTTTATTTTTGGTGAATAATTTCATTAACAATACATCCTTCTTTTACAAACTTCATATACGTGAAAACGATTATTTTTACGCGAATAAAAAACTAATCTTTGTATCCTCTTATGTATATATCGAAGATTACTAATGAATTGTTAAGCTAAAAAATTATTCTTTGCAATCAGCACAAGTGCCCCACATGCAAAATTCCTTTTTTGTTAAAGAAAAATCTTGGGGGAGTTGAATAGAATGGGGATAATCGGCAGAAAAAATGTCAAAAAGTTTTCCGCATTTTGTACATTTGAAATGAGCATGATCTTTTAACTCTGCGTCGTAGCGGAGCTCTTCATCTTCAATAGTAAGACTATTGATAAGACTATGCTGTAAAAAAAGTTTGAGCGTGTTGTAAACGGTTGTTTTTGAAAGAGTTGGAATGTTTTTTGCAAGGGCTAAATAAATCGTATCAACAGTCGGATGAATTTTATTTCTGTATAAAAAGTCATAAATTTGCAGTCGCTGAAGTGAGGGACGAATTCCGTGATCGGTTAATACTTTTACAAAAGTTTGCATAAAAAATCCTGTTAAAAAGCAAAAATTAAAATTGCTCTAATATTGCAAAGAATTTTGCAATAAAAATTATTACAAAATTCTTTGTTTTTTGACTAGCTGAAATATCGTTTTAATAAACCAGCAAATCCTGCACCATGTCGAGCTTCATCTTTAGCCATTTCATGAACTGTATCATGAATTGCATCAAGATTAAGTTCTTTTGCGCGTTTTGCGATTTGTAATTTAGCATCACAAGCACCAGCTTCTGCATCTGCACGCATTTGAAGGTTTTTCTTTGTTGATGTTGTTACAACTTCGCCTAAAAGTTCAGCAAACTTTGCAGCATGCTCAGCTTCTTCTAAAGCAGCTTGTTGATAAAAAGCTCCAATTTCAGGATAGCCTTCACGAATAGCTTGACGACTCATTGCAAGATACATGCCAACTTCACAGCACTCGCCGTTAAAATGGTCACGCAAACCTTGTAAAACTTCAGCATCAACGCCAGAAGCAATACCAATCTCGTGCTCACAAGCATAACCTGCAACATTAGATTTTTCCTTGAATTTGTCTTTTCCAACTTTACATTGTGGACAGCTATCTGGAGCCTCCGCACCTGAATGAACATAACCACATACAGTACATACCCATTGTTTCATAATGATCTCCTAATTTTTTTGATTTTGCAATAAAGATTGTGTTTATTACATAAAAGGACAATAAATCATATTTGTATTTATGTCAATATTATTTTTAGTAAATATTTCTTTTTTATTTGATAGCTTAAAAAGCTCTGATAATTTCCTGAAAAAAATCTTATGCATGTAGTCACTGGGATTTTAAAAGCATATATTTTGAGTATAACAAAAACGAAAGGAGTGCTGTATGAATGTTACCACAGAAATCAACGAGTATCGAGAACGATCGCTTAATGGTCGAACGCCAGAGGTTACACAGATTGTTTCACAATTTTCACGTCAGCTAGATGAACTCAAACTAGGCGACAATGCCCTAAAAACGGGAGACAAATGTCCTCAATTTATTCTAAAGGACATTTTTGGCAAAGAGTTTGACTCTCAAAAATCGCTCAAAAAAGGCAAACTTATTATTGCATTTTATCGTGGCGGCTGGTGTCCTTATTGCAACATTGAATTGCGCGGATACCAATCGATTTATGACAAAATCAAAGCAAGCGGAGCCGAAATTGTTGCTATTTCTCCAGAAAAGCCGACGATTGGCGAGGCACTTGCAAGAAAACATGAATTGAGTTTTCCAATTCTTTTTGATGAAAAAAATCAATTTGCAAAAAAACTCAAGCTTGTTTTTAAGATGAGCCCTGAACTCATTCATTTGTACAAAGACAAATTCAAAATTGATGTTGAAGAATCGCAAGGAAACACCGATTTTGAATTGCCAATTCCTGCAACCTATATTGTTGATACTGACGGCACAATTATTTTTGACTACGTCAACAGAGATTACACCTATCGCCTTGACCCACAAGAAGTTTTAAAGCATCTATAAATCAACAGCAGCCAAGTATTCATTAGGGAATAATCTTGGCTACTGTTTTTTGCGGCGTAATTTACTAATTCAACTATACTCTCTATCTAGTTGATTTGCAAGAGTCCAACCTGCAGCTTCGATCAGCCCTGCACCAATAGCTGGAGCAACAATTTGCCCAAGACCTGGTATGAGCTTTGACAATTCTTTTGCTGCCATTTTTATAGGTTGTTTTAAAACTGTTTTTTTCAATGAAGCTATAGCCATATTCTTTGCTACTTCTCTAGTTACATTAGCACCAAAAACAGCACCTAGTGCTATCGTCATCATTGTCATAGTTCCTATATCAGCAGCTACCCCAAGACCTGGTACAGGAACTAAGTTTCCCGCTCCACAGGCAATTGCATGACCATGTATAATTGCATGGCATTTTCCTTCTTGTTCTTCTGTCATTTATTTCTCCTTAATTAATTTATAATTGCTCTAATCAGAAACAATTTCGCATCATATTATCATATGATAAACTATTTTTTTTATTTTGTATTGTAAAAATTCAACTTTTTAAATCCATATTTTAAGTCTATGTAAAACTTACTCCTGCCTTTTACTAAAATATTTTTTTACAGACTACAATTTGAACTAACACTTCAAATATTAGCAAAAAGGGTGGACAAAAAATAAAATATTTAGGGGCT
Source organism: Treponemataceae bacterium (assembly GCA_051651645.1). Taxonomy (GTDB): domain Bacteria; phylum Spirochaetota; class Spirochaetia; order Treponematales; family Treponemataceae; genus JBOFSR01. The sequence goes on from JBOFSR010000037.1 coordinate 2,786, forward strand.
GTATCACTTAAAGAAAAAAAATTGAATATTTCGTATCAGGTGCAATGGTACGAAGTGCAGGCGAGCTTGTAGGGTAAATTTTAAGAGTATGGTTACATATTTTCATCGATTGAAAGAATTAATTTTTTTCATACCTCCCTTCCATTTTCATGAATAAACTAAGGATCCTAGAAATATATCTAGCCTCCTTTTTTTATGCTCTAATCAATTTAGTAAAGACTTAAAACCACTCTTATAAAGCAAAGGCTGGTAGGGCAAGAAAACTATGAGAGACCCCGTAACAGGCGAGACAGTCAATGCATAACTTGGGAGCGACAGGCGGTTGAGGCTTATACACGAAGTCAATATGAGACAGGCAATGCACGAGGGACGCTAGCAAAGGTTGATGGAATCCGAGATGCATCCCTATATCATGTATACAGAAAGTCCTAGCAGATATAAAGACAAAGAACATCTTAAATGGGTAGGCCTTATTTTACCAAAAGATGCCCCCCTTTTGGGATCAACATTTACCTAAAAACAGCTATTGGTGTAAGAGAGGGTTTATGGTGGTAAGCGAAGCACGCAAAGAACAACTCGAAGTAAAAGGATACAAAACCCCTATTGATGATGACGGAACGGTGGAGAAACAATAAAGGTTCAAACGGTAGCACGCACCTAAAGAAGAATATACCACTTTTTTTAATGAACACACAGGGACATATACACGAGTACCAAAAGGCGTTCATCCAGCTTTTGCCTCAAGCCTTGCCATATCAAGAAATATGAAAATGACTAATGCCCTAATTGAAAAGGTACAAGAAAAAATGCCTAAGCAATATGAGCAAGTTTTACAGTCATTTGTTAAATCCTCTGTAAATAAAAAGCAACATTATAATTTTGTAGAAAAAGCCTTTACTGATGCCAAAAATAAAAAACAAGACACCAAAGACTTGTCTGCTGTGAGCCTTTTAG
>JBOFSR010000038.1:0-2794 GCA_051651645.1 Treponemataceae bacterium
ATGCCACAGTTTCATGCAGCACGTGATATTCATGATGTGTATTATTTGAAAAATCCTACACATGCAAAACAAATTGATGAGCCTTTTTTGACAAATATTGGACAAGCCCATAAAAACGGCGGAAAAACAGGAAGTCGTGGTTGGAATTACAACTTTGATAATGATTTTACGCGTCGATTGATTCTGCGGAGTCAGGGGACTGTTTTATCAGCACATCAACTTCCAACGGCAAAAATCCCTGGAAAATACTTTGGTATTGCGCGTGTTTTTCGCTATGATAAAGTTGATGCAACTCATTTATCTGATTTTTACCAAACTGAGGGGATTGTTCTTGGTGATGAGGTTAATCTAAAAGTATTGCTTGGTTTTTTAGAAATGTTCGCCGTTGAAATTGCAGGAGCAACAGATATAAAATATGTGCCAGGGTATTTTCCTTTTACAGAGCCGTCAATTGAAGTGCACATTAAGCACCCTGTTCTTGGTTGGTTTGAGCTTGGTGGTTCTGGAATTTTTCGCCCAGAAGTTTCAAAATCACTTGGTGTAGACTGTCCCGTTCTTGCATGGGGAATAGGTATTGATCGTATGGCACTTATGGCTTTGGGCTTAAACGACTTGCGAGATCTTTTTTCTTCTGACATTGATCAAGTACGCCTTCGTTGCGCCGATTACTAATCGTAATTAAAAGTCTTTTTTTGATAATTTTTTTTATTCCGTATGTGTAAAAAACGATGATCTGCCGATATATAACGATATGGAAATTATTAACTTCGTTACATCAGATATATCAGCGTTGCAGCAAAAGAAAAAAATTCTACAAAAAAAAATTAAAATATACACGAAAAGGCATTCCTCTTTTTCACAAAATGCAGTACAATCAAAACAAATGTATCAGTCAGAAAACAATCCCAATTTTTATTTTTTAGATAATTTTGAAGTACAAGATGAGCAGGTGGCTTTTAATTCGGATGCTCAAATCAATTACTTGCCAAATATTGTTATTGCAATGCTTTTATGCTCTTTAACGATGCTTGTGGCGTTTTTTTATACGCTACAAATCGATTCAAAGGCAACTCGACTCTATCTTACCTCTGTCATAGAAAAAGAAGATAAAAACTTGCTAAATGAAGCTCTTTCTCGGTTTATAACGGGAAAAACAAAACTTGACGAACTTGATTCAGCTGGGGATGCTGAAGAATCAACTGCTTCTATAAAAGATTTTTTTCAAGAGCCTGTAACGTATCAAACGTATTATGTGCGAAACGGCGATAATATTACCAATATTGCTAAGCGATTTGGACTTGCAAATATTTCAACCCTTATTGGAATTAATCAAATTGAACGAGCGCGATCTTTACAAAGAGGGCAAAAATTAATTATTCCTTCTATTGATGGGCTTTTTCATCACATTGCGCGTAATGAAACTGTTATTACAATTGCAGCAAAATATAATATTCCTGTTGAAACCTTAGTTGATGTAAATGATTTGCGATCAGAAAACCTCAAAATAGGGGAAGCTCTTTTTATTCCTGGAGCACGGCTTAATCCGAATGATTTGAAAAAAGCACTCGGCGAGTTATTTAGAATGCCTCTTTTACGTTTCTCACGTGTTTCATCACCGTATGGCTGGCGAGCAGATCCGTTTACTGGTGCACGCTCTTTTCATACTGGCGTTGACTTGGTTGCTCCACAGGGAACATCAATTAAAGCCTCTTCTGATGGAAAAGTTGTATTTGCAGGTTGGTCAAATGTTTATGGCAACTATGTAATCCTCAATCACGGAGGAGGCTACCAAACATTGTATGCACATATGTTGCGTATCAGTGTTCGTAAAGGCCAAAGTGTTGCACAAGGTTCTCAAGTAGGGCTTGTTGGAAATACAGGTTATTCAACAGGTGCACATTTACATTTTACTGTATATAAGAATGGTAAAACTATAAATCCCTATCAAGTATTGAAGTAAATAAATGTATCCCTGTGTGCAAAAATATACAGGGGGCCTATAGTCAATTTTCATGATAAAAGATAAATACTTAACTTTGTAATTTTTTTCGAGTTATTTAAATTTTAGTAATTGTTTGATGAAAGACTTTTTTCTATTCTCTATATTTTCTTTGGGTAATGGAAGTAAAGCTCCTAATTTTCTATCCCATTTTTGAGGATGAAATGGTTCAAATCCAGCGCCTAGGTAAAATGTCAATTCTCCAAAAAAAAGTTTATCCTTAATTTCATACCAATCAACTCTTACAAAAGGAAAGGTCTTTGCTTGAGGGATAATTTTTTGAATATTTCTTTCATAAGCCATTTAATTTTTTGCTTTCGTGATAAATTTCCAAAATGAGTCCACTTATTTTCAATATCATTTATATTTTTTAACTTTGATTCTTGAGCTGAATTTTCATGATTCAAATGAGTTATATCCATAATGGGAACAAGGTCTTGTCATTTAGTGTAATTATATTCGTTTTTAAAAATTGTGATAAGATCATGAGAATAAAAACGAATAAAATGATTTTCTAAGCTTAAAAATTGATCTTTTGTAATTAAATATGCCCACGGTAATGTAAGTAAATTAAAACAAGGTTCTTGACTAGCAAAATTAGGAAAACTTTACCATTTTTTTGATGATCGTAAATAAATCATCCTTGCGATGATTATATGAAGTATTTTCCAAAATCTTACACTTATTTTAAGAAAATATTAAGAGGTCTGCTAAATGAAACCTAACTTTGATTTTGAAGAGGAATTTGGTCACATTGGTTATTTTATGAATGGGGGCTTAACTTATGAACAAAAC
>JBOFSR010000039.1:0-3937 GCA_051651645.1 Treponemataceae bacterium
TTTTCCAAGCGTTGCAAAAACCTGGGAAGACATAACGGTTGACCCTATTGTTGACATCGATGCATTATCAGATGAAATCCGAAAGGATGGAAATGTTGATGTTGAAAATTTGATTTTTGGATCAGGTGCTTGGCAAAAATTTATTAAAAACCCTAAAGTGCAGGATTTTTATAAAAATGACGGCATTGGTGTTGGTGCTTTCTATGACGAGATGAAAAACAAAGGTGCAAAATACATGGGCTTTGTTGTCAGTGGAAATTATCGATATAACCTTTGGGTTTATTCTTCTGTTTACGAAAGTTTTGACACTGAAATCCAACGTCCGTATCTTGATTCTAATAAAATTATCTTTTTGCCTGATTTAACAAAAATTAATTTTCAGAAATTGTTTGGAGGCATTCCTTACGTGCGTACAAATCAAACAATTTTTGATCAAATTTTGCCAACAGAAAATGGATTTATTGCAGGCGATCAACTTCATGTTAGACCACGTGGTTATTTTGAAGAAAAAATGGAAAATTATGTTGCTGAAACAAAAAGCCGCCCTGTGATGTTGCCCGCTTCAATCGATGTATTTGGTTGTTTAAACACCGTTCCTATAGTTTAAGGAGATAAAAATGAAAGAATACAAGATAGCAAAAGGAAAAGTTTTTTGCTTTAAAGGAAGTGTATATACTGATAAAAGTGTTTTTACAGAAGAATCCTTTGGCGACAAAGTTTTGTTTTCAAAATTAAAAGAAGCATCAATAATTGTTGAAATAAAATTGCCAGCAAAAGGAAATGATAAAAACGTTCCACCAGCAAAAGGAAATGATAACGACGCTCCACCTGCAGAAGGAAACAATAAATGAATTTAGTTGAACGTGCAAAACTTGATTTACCAAACATACTTAATCAAGATAATGCAGGTTCTTCTTTTATTTTAAAAAACAAGGAAGGCGAATCATTTGATCTTTTTGGAACTTGTAGTGACGTTGGATACGCATTGAATGAAGACGGCGCACCAATAACAGGAAGGTCATTTGCTCTTTGTTACCAAAGAAGCCTTTGCCCTAAAGCAACAAAAGGTTGGATTGTAGAAATTGATGGCGAAAAGTTTGCAGTTTCTCATGTTGAACCTGACAGAACACTTGATATAAATCGTTTAATTTTGGCGGTGTAATTTGAATATTCAAGAAAATGCACTTATTCCATTGATATCTGAAAAAGATAACATTGAATTAATCCGTCATAGAATTGTAGAAATTTTGTCATTTGAATTGGAAAATCAAAAAAATCTTGCAGAAAGCGCAGGGCTTTCTGATAAGGATTTATATAACATTGCAATTTTTGAAGAAGCCTTGCGGCCATACGATTATGATCACCAGCATTTTCCGCTTATAAATGTACTTTTAAATGAAACGCAAGAACAAAAAGGAAGTAATGCAATTTTAGGATCACAAAACTATACTGCAAATTTTGAAATTCAATGTTATGCAAAGGGAACTAGTTTTGATGAACAAGGCGAATTTATTTCTGATGTTCAACAAAGTTTTACGAGTGCATGGGTGGTTGCTCGTCTTGTAAGAAATATTTTAATGAGCGGCCAATATGCATTTTTTGGAATGAAAAAAAAAGTTTTACGACGGCGTTTATCAGGATTAAAAGCAGGTGTTCCAAGTGATTTAGCACAAGCAGGATTTTCCGTTGCCTGTGTAGTTTTAAGCTTTTCAGTTGATTTTTTTGAGGACGCTCCAGAAGTTAGTCCAATTGAAATTGATGAATTTGGATTTAAAATTGTTGATGATAACGGAAGGATTTTAGTAGAAAATTAGGAGGAAAATATGGGCGTTCAAAGTAATGCAGTAAGCAGGGTTACAGGTGTTGACGTACAATATCGTAATTTTAATGAAGGGAGTGTGCAATTTTTACCACAACGTCTTGCTGTTGTGGGCGTTGGAAACGACAACGCTACATACACGCTTGATAAGTTTGAGGCGATAAATGCAAATGATGTAGCAAAACGCTATGGGTATGGATCGCCATTGCATTTAGTGTGTCGTCAATTATTTCCACAAAATGGAAATTCTGCAACGTTTCCCGTTACTATTTATCCAGTTGAAAAAAATCAAAGTTCAATTTTTGCAACAAATACTGTCGAAATTTTAGGTTCTGCAAATGATAACTTTTCAGGATCTGTTGTTATTGGTGGTATTAAAGCAAGTTTTGTTATTACAAAAAATGCAACTGAAAATCAAATTGCAACGACAATTGCAACTGCAATTAATGCAGTTCTTGAAATGCCTGCAAAAGCAACAGTAGAAAGCGGTGCATCAATCATTGAGCTTTCTGCAAAGTGGAGCGGACAAACAGGAAATAAAATCTCTTTGCAGTTTAATTTACAAAATGCAAATTTTGCAATTTCTTATGATCCTCTTTTTTCAGGCGGACTTTTAGATCCTACTGTTAAAAATGTTTTTCCAAAATTTGGTCAAATTTGGGAGACTTTTATTCTTAATACGTTTGATTATAAGGGTCAGGATTTGCTTGATTTATATCAAGTTTTTGGAGAGGAACGCTGGGGCTTGTTGAATAAAAAGCCCATCATGGTAGCACATGGTTGTACAGATGATTATACAACTCGAACTGATGTTTCTGATGAGCGGCCTTTTGACTATATTAATTTTTTTGTAACATCGGTTAAAAGCCCAGAGCTTCCTTTTGTAGTTGCTGCAAAAGCAATGATTGATGACATTATCACGACAGCAAATGATAACCCGCCAACAAATTATAAAGGCCTGCTCAAAGGATTGGCTGTTGGTGCTGATGAATACCAAGAGGATTATAACGTTCATAATTTAAGCGTTCAAAAAGGTGCTTCAACAAACATTGTGAATGGTGGTCTTTGTGAATTAAAAGACATTGTTACCTTTTATCATCCTGCTGAAGAAGGGAATATTCCTTCAAAACGATATGTTGTTGACTTGGTCAAATTGCAAAACATTGTATATAACGTACGCTTAATTTTAGAAAGTGATCGGTTTAAGGGAGCACCATTTGTTACAAATGATGATTTAACAACAAATCCTAATGCGTTTCAACCAAAAGATATTAAAACAGCTTTAATAAATTTGTCTGACAGCTTGGTTGATTCTGCAATCATTATGGATGGTCGATTTACTAAAAAAAATATTAAAGTTGAAATTGATTCACAAAACCCAAAACGATTAAACGTAATTTACCCAGTTAAACTTTCGGGAAATGCTGAAATTATTAGCACGGATTTATTTTTTGGCTTTTATTTAGGCGAATAAAAAGGAGGCATATATGGCAAAGGCAAGCGGCCCATTTCAATCACATACGCTTGATAATCGTAGATTTACTTGCGATGCAGAAGACAGTGCAGAACTTACACCACAAGGGAAGACAAACGAAGTTAAACCAAACGGTGATGGAAGTAATCGAGTTGTTCAAAAGCGTGTTGCAGGTGTCATTGAGGGTATTAATCTTGTTATTGATCCTGCACGTGGAGATCTTGAGTTTTTACAAAACCTGCGTGACAGTGGTGATTTTTTTGATTATTCAGGAACTGACAACGGTGACAATGTTTGGGCTGGAAAAGTCCAAATTACAAGCGAGGTAAAATTAGCTGCAACTGAAAATACAGTTGAAATTAGCCTTGCAGGAAAATTTGAATTACAAGGATAAAAAAATGGAAGACAAAATATTAGAAGAAACTGCAGTAGAAGAATTTGATTCTTTTCTTGATAACAATGAAATTGAATTTGATGATTCTGAAGAAAAAACAAAAAAACAAATTATAAAACTCATCCAAAAAGGAAGAGTTTGCTTTGACGGCGAAAAAATTATTTATACAATTTCAAAATTTTCAGAAAATTTTTCAGGTGATAAAATTGAAATTAATCGCCCAAAAGGTAAAGATTGGCTTAATTCTGAC
>JBOFSR010000040.1:0-12792 GCA_051651645.1 Treponemataceae bacterium
ATTGTCAACCGATTTTTCGATTTTAATATGCGTATCAGCAAAGGAGGCAATATTTGCAAGATGCGTAATGCAAAAAACTTGCCGATATTTTGAAAGCATTTTCAAGTGCTTCCCAACAGAGATTGCAATTTCACCGCCAATGCCCGTGTCAATTTCATCAAAAATGAGTGTTCCCGCCTCATCAGAGTCAGCTAAAATTGTTTTTATTGCAAGCATAATGCGAGAAAGTTCCCCTCCTGAGGCAATTTTTGACAAAGGCTTTAAAGGAGAGCCAGGGTTTGCACTGATCAAAAACTCAATATTATCAAGGCCGTACTGTCCGCATTTTTGCGTGCTTTGGTCGCCATCTTTTACGGTAAGATTTACAGCAAATTGCGTGCCTTTCATACCCAAATCAGCAAGAACACTCTCAATTTGACTTGCCATTTTTTCAGAGGCGTTTTTTCGCTTTTGGGAAATATCTCGTGCGGTCAAATAAACATTCTTTTCAAGATCACTAACCTCATTCACAAGCTCAGCCTTATTTCCTTCCCACGCCTTGAGTTGCTCAAGTTGCTTTGCAGAATTTTCTCCGTATAATAAAATGTCGGAAATGCTGCTATTCGGATTTGTACCGTATTTTTTTTTCAGTTTAAATATGGTTGCCAAGCGATCTTGCACCGCTTCAAGACGGGTCGGGTCAAAAACAAGAGACTGTTTGTACGAGCGAACTTCATCATTAATATCTGATAATTCATAAAAAAGAGAGTCAAATCTATTTGCACACGACTGCAATGAACTATCGAGCGAACTTGCATGCTCAAAGACCGAGCGAATTTTTTTGAATGTTGCGAGCACATTGCTTTGCTCACCTTGCACAATCTCGCTAATTGTTTCTATGTCAGCATATAATTTTTCATATTGATTCAGTCGAGATTCCTCAGCGATAAGTTCATCCTCTTCTTTTGGATTAAGATTTGCGCTGTTAATCTCTTCAATCGCAAAAGAAAGTAAATCAATTTTTTGCAACCGCTCTGAGTCGGAAGTATTCATTTGCTCAAGAAGCTTGCGTTTTTCAAGCAAGGAGTTATATAGTTTTGTAAACGCCTCAATCTGAGGTACAATGCCCGCGTATGAATCCAAAAACTTGCGATGCTCTGAGGTTTTCATTAAGGACTGATGCTCGTGCTGGCCGTGGATATCAACCAAAAAGGTAGTAAATTCTGCAAGCTCCCCTCGTGTAACGGCAACTTCGCCAATCCATGCAGAAGATTTTCCTGTATCACGAATCACTCGGCGTACCAAAATGCGATTATTCTCAGGCTCAATAGATTTTTCTTGTAGCCATGTATGTGCCTGTGATTGATTAACTTGTAAAACAATCGTTCCACTCACTCGAGCTTCAGTTGCACCAGCTCTAATTTGCTCAACGCCACCTTTTCCCCCAAGCAAAAAAGAAAGAGCTCCTATCAAAATAGATTTTCCCGCTCCCGTTTCACCGGTGAGAATATTCAATCCCGTTGTGAAATCGACATTTATTTTATCAATGAGAGCAAAATTGGTAATGCTTAAATCTTCAATCACACAGGCCCTCCTGACCATTGGAGTTTTGAACGCAAAGCCGAATAAAAAACATTTGAAGTGCAACCAACTAAGGTAACTTTTTCGCTCGATTTTTTTATGGTAATTGTATCATGCTCTTCTAAATTAAAAAATAGCTGGCCATCTAAAACTAAGGCTGATTGACTTGCTCGAGACGGCAAAACTTTTATATGCAACTGGCCATTTGAGGGCAAAACGATTGGCCTGTTTGAAAGTGATAGTGAACAAATCGGGCTCAGAACAAAAACATCCAAATCAGGGTCAATAATAGGCCCGCCAGCTGCTGCAGAGTATGCTGTAGATCCTGTTGAGGTTGCAACGATAATGCCATCAACTTTGAATTTACCAAAAGAATTTTCGTTAAAAGACACATCAAGTGAAAGAATTTTTGCAATCGTTCTTGTTGAAACAACCGCTTCATTCAAGCACGTCCCCTTATATATAGAAGATTTTTGGCGAAAAACCTCTACACTCAGCAAATTTCTTTGGGCAAAAACTGACCTTTTTTCAAGGAATGCAACTAAATCTTGTTGCCATTTATCGCGGCTAACTCCACCAATAAAACCGAACTCGCCAAAATTAATAGGAAAAATTGGAACATTTATTTTGGCACAATGGCGAGCGGCAAAAAGAACCGTTCCGTCCCCGCCAAGTGTTATGGCAAAATCGCATAAGGGAAATTCCACCATTCCGTCGCCACTAAAAGATACGAGCTGCGTTTTAATATCTCGTTCTTGTAAAAAAGAAATCACTTTTTTTGAGACTATGCAGGCTTGTTTGTTAAAACTATTGGCAACAACAACGGCTTTTTGATTCATAGCGGCTCACAATTAGGGAAGAGTTGAAAGCACTTTCGAGATTTTTGCAGCATTTTTCATACCCAATCGCGGATATAACGGAAATAAAACACAGCGCAAATACAACGATTGTGCTTGCGTGCAGTGCGTAATTTCATCCTGCAAAACAGCAATAATTGAGCCTTCAAAGGCAAGAACAACTTCAATATCTTTACGCAAGGCATATTGTTTTACGTCCTTAAAATTCCCCGACAAAATAACGGGAAAGGAGTAGCACACAGAAACAGCATCCTCATCTTCAGAAATAGGACTTTGCATGACTGTTTTGTGTTTGCCCTGCATGATTGAGCGAATATACAGCTCTTTCATTTCTTTGCGAATGGCTTCACTACGCTTAAATTCCTTAAACTGCACAAAAGCCAAAGAGCTATTAATATCGGGTAAAATATCTGTATTGACCGCACGATCAACCAAGTTTTTCTGCACAACCCACTCACGATGCTTACTGGCAAGCAATAAAGCACCGCCACCTGCCGTTATAATGTCTTTCTCCTCCAAGCCAACAATCGCGTACGTAAAAAAAGAGCCTGAAAACCGTTTTTTTTCTTTTACTTCAACTGATTGCTCATCATCCTTAATGGATTTAAGAAAAAAAGAGCCTGCATTTTGAGAAATATCTTCAATAATCGGAATGCCTAAATTGATAAAAAAACTTTCATTTGGTAAAAAACCCAATGGCTCATACAAAAGAATCGCCTTGCCGCCTGATTGTACCGCCTCTTCAATCGCCTGTGTATTCATTTGAGCCGTATCTGCAGATACATCAACAACAACAGGAGCAAAACCCAAGTCAACGAGCGTTTGATAGTGCCAAAAGGGAGCGAGGGCTGAAACAATGACACTGTTGCCAGCTTCTAAGCCAATGCATTGCAAGGCATATTTTAAGGCAATACTGGGACTTCTAAACGCAGACGCACCGCTAACACAAAAAAATTCCTTCGCCTCTTGCACCAACCGAGCATTCAAATCTCCAGGGCCTATTTTTTCTGAAACCATGCATGAAAGGACGGCTTCCATCTCTTTACGTTGAATATGTGAGCTAAACGATTTTATCATAATTATTGTTTTATATCCGCAAGTTGTTGTATTTCTTTTTCACTAAATAGGCCGACCATATCTAAAAGAATCAAATAAGAAGATTCTTGGCGAACAACACCAATAATGTGATTGCCTTTAATTCCAGTCATCATCTGTGGAGGAGCTTTTACATCACTTGATTGAATTACCATAACACGTGCAATTTTATCAATCACTGCCCCAATTTTTAAATTAGCAACATTGAAAATAATAAAACCACTTTGAAATCCATCATCATCTTCTAAGTGTGGTGCCGTCTCCAAGTTAAATCTCTTGCTTAAGTTGACAATTGGGATGATTTCACCACGCAGGTTCAAAATCCCCTCAATAAAAAGTGGTGCATTAAGAATAGGACGAATATGCTGAATATTTACAACCTCTTTAACATCCTTTATATTAACACCATAGAATTCATTTCCTAATTGAAATGTAACTACATGGATGTATTTTTCCTCAAAAACCATCATAGTCTCCTTACGCAACTACATAAATATATCAAATATTTTATCCTATGTAAACACTAAGAGACTATATCAATAAAAAAAAGAACCTCCATGCAAAGAAAATAAATCAAACTGTTAAAATTTGATTAAAATCATCATATCGCTATATAAATTGTTGACAGAGCACGGTATTGGAACTATCTTTAAGAAATGTGCTGATTAATCAGTGCTTTATCATTTTAAATAAACGAGGCTGTCTTATGAATGTATTGTTGATAAATGGAAGTCCTAGAGAAAAGGGGAATTGTTCAATTGCTCTTAATGAGATGGTGCCAATTTTTGAAAAAGAGGCTATCACGGCAGAAATAGTTCACGTTGGCAAAAAGGATATTCGCGGCTGTATTGCGTGCAGGTCTTGTTTTGAAAGTGGAAAATGCGTTTTTGATGATAGCGTAAATGAATTGGCAAAAAAATTTGAAGGTGCCGACGCCTTGGTAGTTGCAAGTCCTGTGTACTATGCCTCTGCAAATGGCACGTTAATATCGCTTTTGGATAGGCTTTTTTACAGCACTCGCTTTGATAAAACAATGAAAGTAGGAGCTTCAATTGCAGTTGCTCGACGAGGTGGTGCTTCTGCAACCTTTGATCAGTTGAATAAATATTTTACTATTGCAGGAATGCCTGTGGCCTCGAGTCAATACTGGAATAGTGTGCATGGCCGTGAAGTGGGTGAAGCACAAAAAGATGCTGAGGGGCTTCAAACAATGCGAACGCTTGCACGGAATATGAGTTTTCTTATAAAAAGTATTGCACTCGGAAAAGAACAATTTGGTCTTCCAAAAAAAGAAGACTGGATTCCAACAAATTTTATTTAATGCGTTTGTTAAGAGTTAGTCCTTTGCTTATGAATTAAATAAAACAAGGCTATGAATAAAAAGATGAAAATAATTATATCGCCTGCAAAAAAAATGAAGAGCTGTGAGTTCATAGAGGCAAAAACTACGCCACAATTTCTTGAAAAAAGCCGTATTCTTGTTGAAAAAATAAAATCGCTGAGTAAAAATGAGTTACAAATTGCGATGAATATTAATGGAAAGCTCCTTGATGAGACGTATCGTTTGTATCAAAATTGTAATGAGCGTGATATTTCCCCTGCAATTTTATCCTACGATGGGATTATGTATAAATACATGGGCGTTTCCGTTTTTTCGTACGATGAGCTTTCCTACATGGAAGAAAATGTTTTTATTCTTTCTGGCCTTTTTGGTGTGCTTCGCTCATTTGATGGAATTTATGCGTACCGCCTTGAAATGCAAAGTCAGCTGCAGGATATAAATCTGTATGATTTTTGGGCGGACTCATTGTATAAAAATTTATATCAAAATAATGATGTGGTGTTAAATCTTGCAAGTGCTGAATACACAAAAGGAATTCGAAAATATCTTATGCCAGAAAATCATTTTGTTGATGTCTTTTTTTATGAAAGGGTAAACGATACTTTAAAAGAAAAAGGCGTGTATGTAAAAATGGCACGCGGTGAAATGGTAAAATATCTTGCCAGTAATGCAATTACGTCAGTTGACGGTGTAAAAAACTTTTCTGAATGCAATTACTCCTATAATGAGCAACTATCAAGTGCAAAAAAAATTGTTTTTGTACGGTAAGGATTTTTGCGTTAGGGATTGCAGCGGTATACTTTTTGCGAGGAACGAGCAAAAAGATTGTAGCGGAAAGCCCGACGGCGAAACGAGGTGAAGCCGTAACGCCCATTTTCTAACAGAGGGTTTTACAAAAAGTATATTTTCGCTCAAAAGGTATTTGTTTTTTTTTGAAAATGAGGTAAACTGTTTGCATGGCTTACGAAGTAACTGCAACAAAAAGGCGACCGCAAAAGTTTGGTGATTTAGTTGGGCAAGATTTTGTCTCTGCGACGATTAAAAATGCAGTCCAATCAGAAAAAAGTGCCCATGCATATTTGTTTTCAGGGCCGCGTGGTTGTGGTAAAACATCAACTGCTCGTATTTTAGCTAAGGCTCTTAATTGTCAAAACTCGCAAGAGGGGGAACCGTGTGGGCAGTGTTCATCCTGTGTTGAAATTACAAAAGCTAACTCTCTTGATGTGATAGAAATTGATGGGGCTTCAAATACCAGCGTTAACGATATTCGCCAAATCAAAGATGAGATTCTTTTTCCGCCAAATAATTCTAAATACAAGATTTATATTATTGATGAAGTGCACATGCTTTCGATGAGTGCCTTTAATGCCTTGCTCAAAACAATTGAAGAGCCGCCGCCGTATATTATTTTTATTTTTGCAACAACGGAGATTCACAAGGTGCCTGCGACGATTAAAAGTCGGTGTCAGCATTTTAATTTTCGCCTTGTTTCCTTTGATCAGATAAAAAATCTCTTGCAAGAAGCGGCAAATGAGCAAAATATTAAGGCGGAGGATGAGGCTCTGTTTTGGATCGCACGAGAATCAACGGGGAGCATTCGTGACGCGTATACGCTTTTTGATCAGGTTGTGGCATTTTCTGAAAATCACATTACTTACGAAAAAATTCGCGATACGCTTGGCTTGATTGGAATTGAATATTTAAATACCCTGTATGAGTTTTGCGTTGATGGGAATATTGGCGAGGCGATTAGTTTTTTTGATGAATTAATGCAAAAAGGCATTTCGATTGAGCAATTTGTTATAAATTCGACTGAGTTTGTGCGAAGCCTTTTGTTTATTCAAGCGGGAGTGCAAAAGGAAGCTCTTTTGGGGCAAAGTCTTTCACGCTATTCTCAAAAAATACTTTCGGCATGGAATGCTCAAAAACTCGAGCACGCCTTGGATTTATTTTTGAAAGCCTTTCGTGATATGCGCTATTCAATTGATCCTCGTTTTGACGTTGAAGTTGTTATTTCAAAGCTTGCATCCCTTACTAAGCATGTGAGTTTAGATGAGTTGCAGCAAACACTCAATAGTGCAAAAGCTATTTTGCTTGCAAATCAAGGTGACTTAGGAAATGGTTTTGCAGGCAATGCTGATAACTCTACGACGGGAGGTTTTTCCCCTTTTGATCAAAGCGGCTGTAATCAATCGGTTTCAGTCGCAGCACAGAGCCTTGAAGATGATGATAAGCCAGTTACAGCGAGTTCCTTTGCCGATTTAAAAGCACATTTGGAAAATCAGTCAAAATCGTTGGCTGATAATCGCTTAGCTGAAAAAAAAGAAGAGCAAGAGGAAGAAAATCCTTCAATCGTTGACTATGAAAAAGCGACAAATCTTGATACGCTTAAGGATTTGAGTATTCAATTTATCAGCAAGCAAAAAAGTTCGATTTCGTCGGCCTTGCTTGGAGCAAAAAATTGGAAGCTCGAAAATGATGAGTTATCTCTTGAAGTGGAAACTTCGTATTTGTATAATCTTTTGAATCGAGAAAAATCCTATGTGCTTTCAGTGTTCAATCAGTTTTGGCAAAGTACGCTAAAAATAGAAATTGCCATGTGTGAGTGCAAAGAAGCGGTGCAAGAAAAAAAATCGGTGCCGCTTCAAGTTGAATTGTTGTGTAGCGTTTTTAAAGGCGAGCAAATCGAAAAATAAATAGAGAAGGAAAAAATATGAATCCGTTTGATTTACTAAAAAATGCAAAGGGCTTGGAAAGCGAGTTTGCAAAAATGCAAGAGGATATGAAAAATGTTCGAGTAACGGGAAGTTCTGGTGGGAATATTGTTAAAGTTACTATCAATGGACAGATGGAGATGGTTAGCATTGAAATTGATCCGATTGCTGTTGATCCGCGTGATATTGCAATGTTGCAAGATTTGATTGTTGCTGCTCACTGCGATGCAATGGCAAAAATAAAAGACGGACTTCAAGAAAAACTTTCACCAATGGCGGGAATGCTTAACATGTTTGGGCAGTCAAAATGAATGCCCTTGATGATTTAGCGGAATCTTTTTCACGCCTTCCAAGTATTGGAAAAAAAACGGCGACACGGCTTGCCTATCATTGTCTTAAAGCTGATAAATCTTTTTTATCTCGTTTTGCGTATGAGCTAGAAACCTTGCATGATCGGATAAAAAAATGCTCGGTTTGCGGTTGTTATACGGAGGACGATCCGTGTAAAATTTGTACAAATCCTGCTCGTGATAAAACAATTCTGTGTGTTGTAGAGCAAGCTCAGGATGTGCAAGTTATTGATTCTTCGCATGAATTTCATGGCTTGTTTCACGTTCTGGGTGGAGTGATTGCACCTCTTGACGGTATTGGCCCTGACCAGCTTTCAATTGCACCGCTGATTTCTCGTGTTAAGGAAGGCTCTATTCAAGAAGTCATTATTGCGACAAATCCTACCATCGAAGGCGATACGACCGCACTATATTTGCATCGCTTACTTGCCGAAACGCACGTAAAAGTCTCACGTCTTGCCTCGGGGATTCCTGTTGGTGGCGACCTTGAATACGCCGACAAGTTAACCCTTGCACGCAGTTTTAGAGGACGAGTTACGATTGACTAGCTTTTCTTTTAATTATCAGAAATCTTTTGCACGCAAAATGCACAAATTATATAATAAAAAACTTTATTGCGTTAAGTTTTTTTCTGTGCTATACTCATCGACTATGGTAAACCCATAAAAAAGTTATGAAGCAAAGAGAAAATTCACAAATTTATATTATTGGGGCAGGCTCTGCAGGAAAAAAAATTGCAAGTGAAATTGTCAAAAAAAAGATTTTTGGCAAGGTTAGTGCGTTTATTGATGATGACCCTGAGCTAATTGGCAAAACCATAAACGACATACCAATTTATGGCCCTGTGAGCATGATACCGCTTTTGAAGCATGGAGCCTTTGATGAGGCAATCATTGCGATGCCAACGGCCTCAAAAGATCGTATAAAAGAAGTTTTTAATATTCTTTCTAGTGCAGGTTTTGCAAAAATCAAGATTTTACCAAGCGTTTCACAAATTATTGAAAATGATGTGCATCTTATTCAAACGCGTGAAATTGATCCGCTTGATATTCTTGGCAGAAATCCTATAACCGTCTCTCTTAAGGAGAGCCTTCTTTATTTGAAAGGGAAGCGCGTGATGATTACGGGGGCTGGAGGATCAATTGGATCTGAGCTTTCGCGGCAAATGCTTTCTGCAGGAGTTGAGAGGCTGTATCTTTTTGGACACGGAGAAAACTCTATTTATCATATAGACAGAGAGTTGCGTCTTTTGCAAGCAGAAGGCGTTGGCGTTCAGTCAACTATCGTTCCTCTTATTGGGGATTTGAAAGATAAAGAGTATTTAGAGTGGCTTTTGCCAAAAATGAAAATTGATGTGATTTTTCATTGTGCTGCGTATAAGCACGTTCCGTTAATGGAGGAAAATCCTGTTGCGGTAATAGAAAACAATGTTTTTGGCACAATTAATTTACTTGAAGCTACAAAAAAAGCAAAGGTGAGCCGTTTTGTGTTAATTTCTACGGATAAGGCGGTTTTGCCTGTTTCGGTTTACGGTGTTTCAAAAATGCTTTGTGAAAAACTTGTTTTAGATAGTGCAAAAAAAGCTGCCCCTGATCAAGCCTTTATGTTTGTTCGATTTGGCAATGTTTTAGGTTCTCGTGGTTCAATTTTACCCCTTTTTATGGAACAAATTAAAACAGGTGGACCTGTAACGGTAACTGACAAAAACATGAAACGTTATTTTATTACCATTCCCGAAGCCTGTTCTCTTGTTTTGAAAGCTGGGGGAGTTGGAAAAAATGGTATCTCCTATCTTTTAGACATGGGCGAGCCAATCAAGATCATTGATATTGCTGAGCAAATTATTCGCTTTTTAGGTTTTGAGCCAAAAAAAGATATAAAAATCAATTTCATAGGTACGAGAAAAGGGGAGCGCCTTGATGAGCCACTTTGGACGAGCGAGGAAAATCCTCAAAAAACTGAACACGAAATGATTTTGAAGTTGCATTCACTTGACGCACAATACTTTATTTTAGAAGATTTAATTGAAAAAATTCGGCCTGTTTGTACTTTTAATCCAGACAACGGGGAGCTTTTTAGAAATAAAGACTTTCTTGTTGAGCAGCTTTGCAAGGCTGTGCCATCTTTGAGGGATAATTACAATGCATGATTTTGTTCCTTTTTCTATGCCCTCAACTGGAACAGAAGAAGAAAAGGCTGTGTGTGAGGTGCTTCGATCTGGCTGGCTTACAACTGCTCAGGTAACGCTCAGTTTTGAAAAAGAGTTTGCCCGTTTTGTAAAAAGTAATTTTGCCCTTGCTGTAAACAGTGCAACAAGTGGACTTATGCTTGCTTACAATGCATGTGGCGTAACACAGGGAACAAAAATTTTAACAACGCCATGTACTTTTACCTCAACGGCAAATGCTGCACGGCATTTAGGTGGCGAAATTGAGTATGCCGATGTTGAAAAAAACACCTTTAGTATTGACGTAAATCAGATTGAGGAAAAACTAAAAAAAGATACGAATAAACAAATAAAAGTGATTGTTCCAGTTCATATTGCAGGAAATCTTTGTAATATGGAAGAAATTAATTCGCTTGCAAAAAAGTATGAAGTCCATGTGGTTGAGGATGCAGCCCATGCTTTTCCATCGCCTACAAAAAATGGTTTTGCTGGGACGCTTGGTAGTATTGGTGTGTATTCTTTTTATGCAACAAAGACAATTACAACTGCTGAAGGCGGAATGATTTGTACAAACAATGAAGCCTTTGCCAAACAGATGGAAGTTATGCGACTTCATGGCATTGATCGCTCTGTGTGGAATCGTTATACGTCAAATAAGTCCTCGTGGGAATATGATGTGATCGCTGACGGCTGGAAGTGTAATTTGCCAGATATTTTGTCTGCAATTGGACGTGAGCAGTTAAAAAAAGCCAATGATTTTTACCAAAAACGACTAAAAATTGTAGAAAAATATAACAAAGCGTTTGAAAATTATGATTTTTGCTCTATACCACCAACAAGCGAAGGCAATGCGTGGCATTTATATATTTTGCGTCTTAACTTGCCAAAGTTGCGTATCACAAGAAATGAGTTTTCTCAAAAGCTACAAGAAAATGGCGTTGGAAATTCCGTTCATTTTATTCCACATTTTTATTTGACGTACTGGAAAAATCGTTATAACCTTAGTGAAAAAGCTTTTCCTTGTGCGAAAAAGCACTTCGAGAGTGTTTTAAGTTTGCCGTTATGGCCAGATATGACAGAAAAAATGATTTCTAAAGTGATTGATGAAGTACTTGCACTTGGAAAAAAATATGAGTGTTAAAAAAAATAAAGATCAGCCGCAAAAAATCCTTCCAGAAATCTGTTACAGCGATATTTTCGAAAATGAGATGCTCTGCGGATTGATTTTAAGAAGCACCATTGCTTGCGGACAAATTGAAAGCATTGAGTGCCCACCTTTACCTGAAAACTACGCTTTTTTTACAGCAAAAGATATACCTCTTGAAAAAACTATTTGTATTGAAGAGGATGAAATTACGCTTTTTGCTGATCAAGTAGTTGATTATGAAGGGCAAGCTATTGGAATTCTTGTTGGAGAAAATCAACTGCTTTTGCACAGTTTGCTTAGTCAAATTATCGTTCACTACCATGCTACAGAAGAAAAAACACATATTGATTCAATTAAAGAAGATCAAATGATTGCCCATCAATGCTTTGTAAAAGGAGAAGTTGAAAACGCTTTTGAAGCTGCAGCTTTTCACGTTGAAAATACGTATGAGCTTTCTGTTCCAATTAACTACTTTGAGCCAACTGGTGCAACGGTTTTATATAAAAATGATGGCTTACAGATTTTTATTCCAACTCACTTGTCTGCAGTGATGAAAAAAAGTCTTTCTTCTGCACTTGGAATTTCTGATAAAAAAATTGAGATCAATGAAACACCGTGTAACGATCAATCTTTTTCCATGTGGATTACATTTATTACTGCCATGCAGGCAGCGATAGCATCTTTTTTGACAAAAAAAAATATTAAAATTATTTTTTCACCACCTGAGGATAAAAATCTCGACATAAGTAGCTATCCTTTTTATATTCGCCATCGAACGGCAATCAATGATAAGCAGCAAATTATTGCAATGGATATTCGCATTTTAGTAACAGCTGGATTTTTTAATCCGTATATAAAAAATACTTTGAGTCGTATGCTTATTAGTGCAACAGGTGCTTATGTTTGCCAGAATATTTGCATTGATGCTTACGCGCTAAAGTCGCTTAATTTGCCAGCACTAATTGATACAAAACACTGTGATACACATCTTTTTTTTGCCCTTGAAAATCACATTAATACGATAATTCAAGAACTTAATGCTGATCCCATTGCGTTTCGCGAAAACAATAGCATTATTAATCATGAGTTACAACATATATCAAATTATTATTTTGATTGCCAAAACCTTCCTTCTGTTTTGAAGCAGGCAGCGACAAAAACATCCTTTTTGAGAAAATACTATGCAGCTAAGTTGCTTGCAAAAAATATTCATGCAAATTATGAAAATCAAGATTTTGAGCAACACGTTAAGGGCGTTGGGATTGCAATGGCGTATGAAGGAAATGGATTTTCAAATCTAATCCAAAGGAAAAAAAATTATTTTGTTGAAATGACGCTTGCAAAAAATGAAACGCTGAGTATTACCTGCCCACTAAAAAACAAAAAGCTGCAAAAAATTTGGATGAATATTGTTTCTCAAGAGTTGCAAATTCCTGTAGATAAAATTACTTTTCTTGCTGATGAGAGTGAAAAAGCTCATTTTGCTTCAAAGGATTTTTGTGGAAGCATAAGTATTATGACTCAGCTTATTCTAAAGTGCTGCACCACAATAAAAAAATC
>JBOFSR010000041.1:0-12617 GCA_051651645.1 Treponemataceae bacterium
CCACAATGTGATCAAGAGAGACAACTTGCATACCCAAATACACTTCATTTTTTGGCTTTAGAATCTCTTTTACATCTGAAAATGAGAGTAGTTTTGTTTCATCTAAATTTAAAAAATGCTGGATTTCATTAAAAAGGGCTTTGTTTCTTGCCTTAAGAAAATCATTTTCTGTTTGGGTCTTTGCAGAGTACTCACTCATATTATTATTGTATAACATTTTTACCCCTCTTTAATTTCGTCAAAATTTAAAATATAATGACTGTATGCATTGATAATTGTTGTTTCTTCAAATTTTGAAACACGGATATCTTGTGCATCATATAAGTGAATATGTCCATGTATCATATACTTAGGTTTGAATTTTTGCAAAAACCATAGATAGCATTTAAATCCACGATGACATGGATCATTTCTGTCATGAATGCCAAGCGGTGGTGCATGCGTTAAAAAAATATCTACAAATCGTTTGTAGCGAATTTTATTGTAAATCAACCGCGGAATCATTTTGACGAGCAGTGAAAGCATTTTTTTATCGCTGTATTGATTTAATCCATTGTTATACGCAATGGATCCTGAAACGCCTGCAATTAAAAGCTTGTTTGCTTTTAGCACTTTAAACCCTGCATACGTTGCTCCATGACAAGCAGATAAATCTGCATTGCTAATGCCGCTTTCAACTCGATGGTAATATTTAAACTCGCTTAGGTTATGGTTGCCAAAAATAAAATATGTTGGTTTGTTGAGTGTGCTGACAATAAAATCAACATATTCCATAGGAAGGTCGCCTGCACAAAGAATTAAATCAATATCTTTGAATCGCTCCTTAGCTGAGTTACTGTACACAAGTGGATCAATTTGATCAGAAACGCAAAGTATTTTCATACGGCAATGGCTGCCTTTTCAAGAAGATTTTTGAAGTCTTCTTCATTTTTCAAATCAATGGGCTTCCCTTGCTTGAACGATATTGCATCTGCACTATAACCTGACAGGGAATATACGATTATGCGAGAAGTACCTTCTGCGTGCATTAAATTCAGTTGATATTGCAAAACAGAGGCATCAATTGGGTGGTTTTGGCGCGAGAATAAAAAACAAAATCGTTGTGTTGAGTGATCATTTGCCTGTGAGTTTGCAGGAATTGCTAAAATTTTACAGCCAAAGGAGGTGAGCTCAAATTTTTTAGAAACAAAGAGTAGGGCTGATTGCAAGAGATCTTCACAGTACTGTACAAAATATTCACTTGATAAATTAATAAAATCCTTTTCTCTTTTTTGTTGTCGTTGTGCTTTATATTGATTGATTTTTTCTGCAACGTTTTGAAAGTGTTTATCTTTCATATAAATGCTATTCCATTGTGATAACGCATGATCAATTTTATCAAGTTTTTCATAGCAAAAGCCCAGTAAATACTGTGCAAAAAGGGTTTCCTTTGCGTTGTGTTTTTTTGAAGATTCCACGGCATACTCAAATTCAACCATGGCATTTTCAACTTTGTCTGTTTCTAAAAAGCAAAATCCTTTTTCAATATGAGCTTTTTGTTTTACTTCAACGCTATGAATTGCAATGTCAAAGGCTTCAAGTGCTTGAGGGTATTTTTTTTCTTCACGAAAAAGCTGACCTAAGTAATAGTAAATATTTAAATTTTCAGGATTTAGTGAAAGGGCATGGTCAAACTCTTGTTTTGCCTCATCAAATTTTTTAAACCGTAATAATAATGTGCCAAGAGAGGCATGACAATCAACATGGTGCTTGTCTATCATTCCTGCTTTCTGGTAATATAACGCTGCTTGCTCATATAAAGCTTTTTTTTCTAACAATTTGCCCGCTTGAAAAAAATATTCAGCTCTTTTTTTGTCGAGTTTGATTAATATTAAAAATGCATCTAAGGCTTCGTTAATTTTTTCAAGTTTCAAGTATACTGAGGCAAGCACTCGATGATACTCAATTTGAAATTTTTTGGCAAAGCTAGACGTTTTATTTTCTCGTATTTGCATAATAAATTTTAACTCAATTAAGGCAAGCTCATTTTTATTTTCTGCCGAGTATAATTTAGCTAGAATTAGGCGTGCCTTATGGTCATTGGTGTTTGCAAAAAGAATTTTTTTTGTCTGCTTGATTGCATAAAAAATTTGTTTTTCTTCGAGCAAAGATTCCAGTTTTTCATATTTTACGGGAAGTATTAGGGATCGTACAATAAGGAACGTGAAAATTGGTATACAAATTCCTGCAATAGAAACAATTACTGTAAGAAACACCTAAATCCTCCGATAGAATATCGTCAAGGATATATTTTTTTTTCGCAAATGTAAAGGTATTATAATGAAAATAGTTTTGATATTTTGGTGTTATTTCCTGCTTTTTTCAAGTAGTTTTTTTGCCACTGATTATTCTCAGGGAATTACGTTTTTGTCTGATGGAAATTACGATAAGGCTATAGATTTTTTTGCACCTTTTTTAATAAGTGATACTATTGATCCCGAAGTTTTGATGTTTTTGGGCGTTGCACACTATCAAAAAGGCAACTTTTCGCAAAGCTTGCAGATGTTTGAAAAGGGGCTAACAATTCCCTTTGTTGATAAAGCTGTTTTCTATTTTAATGCGGGGAATGCAGCTTTTGCTCTCAATCAATTTGATCTTGCAGAAGTTTATTTTACTCAAACGCTTAACTTTGACTCCTCAAATTTTTCAGCCTATTTAAATCGAGGTAATACGCGTATCCGTCTTGATAAAATGAGTGAAGCCTTTGAAGATTATGAGTCCTACATAAAAAAATCTGATGATACTGCGATGAGCATGCAATTGCGAACGTTGATTGATAACTTTAATGAACAGCAGGCACACCTAGCAGAACTTGCAGCAAGTTTGCTCATCGCTGAAAATATTACGGAGCAATTGATTGAAGAAATGACTGAACAGGTTCTTGAAGATTACCTTGGCGAAGAGGGCGTCGAAGAAGTGATTGAAGATATTGATGAAAATCCTATAGGTGACGAGACAGAAGAGATTGGTGAAGATAGTGAAAGCCTTGAAGATGAAAGTCAAGAGGCGAGTTTATCAGAGGACGAATTGCGAGAGAGAGCTATTTCGCAAATGCTTGAGAAAATTATTGAGCGAATTGTCGAAAGGACTATGAAAAAAATTATTGAAGAGTCAACTGAATCTATTAGGGCAGAGCAGATAGAAACCATAAAAGTCGAATATTCTGAAGTTGAAACAATCACTGCCTCAGAAAGTATCGATATTACTAATATTGATGAAGATTAATTGATTTTTTTAGCTATAAATTATTGCTAATCAATTCTTTATGCAATATTTCAAATATTGTTTTTGCAGGATTTTCTTTGGGTAAAAGAAGCTGTACTGCATCAATTAATTTTTGTCTTTGTGTTTTATCTTTCATCAGGAGAAGGCTTTCTTGTAATTTTTCAGAATTGACTTGATTTGCTTCTAATACAAATGCTGCCTTTTGCTGAGCGAAAAAGCGTGCATTTTCAACTTGGTCACCTCGAGTGCCACTGCCACTAAGGGGAATAAGGAGCATTGGCTTGTGGCAGATTGCTGCCTCCCATAAGGCATTTGCTCCCGAGCGTGTTACTACAATATCTGCGCAAGCAAGTACATCGCACATTTGCTCAAAAATAAATTCATACGGTAAATAATTTTTACTGTCAATTAGGGACTTTATGGAAGATGTTTCTAAAACTGAAGCATCAAAATGTTTGCCTGTTTGATGAACTATTGTAAAACGCTCACAAAGCCATGAAATATTTTCTATAATTAAGTCATTAATTTGCTTAGCTCCACCAGATCCGCCTAAAATGAGTAAAATTGGTTTTTGCTCGTTGTGAGAAATTTGTAAAAAATCGAGTCCTTTTTGCTTGTCTGCACTATAAAATGCTTGGCGAATGGGATTGCCTGTAACAATAAGATGTAAGTTGTTTGGATTAAAAAATTTTTTCGTTTGTTCGTATGATAAAAAAATAGTTTTTGCAACCTTTGCATTTAAACGGGTTGCAAGCCCTGGTGAAAAATCGCATTCATGTGTGTATACAGGGATTTTTAACAAGCGAGCAGCAAAGCACGGTGGAACGCTTACAAAGCCTCCTTTTGAAAATAAAAAAGCTGGCCTATAGCGAAGGAGAATAAAAAAAGAGCTGAAAAATCCTAGAATAACTTTAAAAAAATCAAAAAAGTTTTGAAAAGAAAAATAACGTCGGAGTTTTCCGCAGGGAATTGAACAGAATATGTCAACACTTGCACTTTTTGAAACAATCGTTTTGTCTATGCCAGAGTTATTGCCAATCCAAATAATTGAAAAATCCACTGCTTTCTCAGCTGTGCTATTTGTTACCGTTGCACTAGAAGATTTGAAAAAATCAGCAATTGCCAGTCCTGGATAAATATGGCCACCTGTACCGCCACCAGTAAACGCAATATATTTTTTCATTTGCAAAACTCATCAATAATGGAAATAATTTTTTCTTTTTTGAATAATTTTGCATAATCATAGGCACTCATTCCCATTTTATCTTTTGCAAAAGGATCTGACGCGTGGCTTGCAAGCAATTCACAAATATCTTCATTTCCGCAGCCAACTGCAAGCACAAATACCGATTGTCCATCGTTCGCTATGTGATTGGGATTTGCTCCATTTTCGAGGAGTAGGGCACTAATATTGATATTATTTTTCCAAACCGCATCCATTAAAGGAGAATACCCTCGATCCTTTGAAATTGCGTTTAAGTCTGCCCCTCGATTGATAAAAAGGCGAACAATATTTTCTTTTCCGTTGCGAGCTGCAATACTGATTAAGGGAGTGCCATCGTCATCACGGTCATTTACGTTAAATCCCGCGTTTAAAAATAAGGCACACATGGATTCATCGCCTTTTATAATGTTTACAATAAAAATATCTTTGGTGAAGGTAATTCCTGAGTCAAGAAGTTTTTTTCGAGCACTATTCATTGCATCTTCAGAAAGATAAAAGTTGAGGTTTTTTTCTAACGCATCGAGTAAGGTGTTTGTTGAAAAAAATTGCAGTGAAAAATTGAGCGTTTCTGGGATGTCAGTCTCTTCTGAATATAAAAGCGTGGAGGTATTTTTTCCTTCTAAATAGCCTGCACAGTAATTAAAAAATGCGGTGTTGATCTCTCTTGCATAAAAAAAGATTGCGTGACTTGCACTTTGAAGTAGCGGCTTTACTTTTTCAACATCAGGCTTAATATTTTCAGCAAAGGTTATAACGTCAACCTGTTTTGTGTTTTTTGAAATAAAGTTTGTAATATGTTCTATACCAGCAATTGATTTATTGGGTACTAATAAAATCCATTTCATATTGGTTTGAGTATACATAAAAAGCAAAAAAAAGCAAGATCTATATGCAAAGTCTGAAGATTTTGACAGGCAATTTTCAGATGCTTTTTTCTGGCTGTGCAGTGCTTGTGACTTCTTTTATAGACATGGAGGAGTTTATTTTAAGGGAGAGTTAAAATCTATGCTTTCTCGTACCGCTTTATCAATTTCAAAAACGGTTTCAAAATCATTTATAGGAGTATTCCAGTTTTTAGACAAGGCTTTTTCAGTTAGTTTGGCAATATCAATAAATGAGATTTTGCCTTGCACAAAAAGATCAACAGCAATTTCATTTATTGCGTTATATACAATAGTATACGCGTCGCCTTTGTCTAAGGCTTGGTAGGCAAGAGTGAGCATAGGAAATTTTTCAAAGTCAGGCTCAAAAAAGTTTAGCTGCAATCCCTTCGTGATATCAAAATGATCGAGATTGTTCTCAGTACAATGAGGATAGCTTAGTGCATAAAATATCGGATGGCTCATATCAGGTTTTGAAATTTGTGCATATAAGGTATTGTCTTTTGTAGAGATAAGTGAGTGAACATAGCTTTCTGGGTGAACGACAACTTGTATTTTTTCACTTGGTAAATCAAACAAGAGAGAGGCTTCAATTACCTCGAGTCCTTTATTTGCAAGCGTTGCAGAATCAATGGTAATTTTTTTTCCCATTGACCATGATGGATGCGCTAAGGCTTCTTTGAGGGTGATAGTGCTAAAATCTTCTTTATTGCGAAGGCGAAAGGGGCCGCCTGATGCGGTTAAAATAATAGATTTTATAGTGGTGTTTCCAAAATTATTAATGAGTGCAAAAACCGCAGAATGCTCTGAATCCACGGGGATGATTTTGCAGTTGTTTTTTTGAGCTAGTTTTTTTATGAGCTTTCCTGCCATCACAATGGTTTCTTTGTTGGCAAGGGCAAGGTCTTTTTTGCATTTTAGGGTGCTTATTGACGGATACAGTCCGCTTGATCCTGCAATTGCGTTTAGCACGATATCGGCATTTGTGCTTTGAATCATTTCATCAAGCAAAAGATTTGCATTTTCATTGCTTGTCAGCACGCAGTTTTTTACACCGAATTCTTTTGCATATTGCAATAAAAGTTTTTCATTTGTGTGTGCCGAAAGTCCTACCAGTTGGAAAAGGGAAGGGTGTTTTCGTATAAGATTTATGGTTGTCGTGCCGATTGAGCCGCTGCAACCGAGCAAAATAATTTTTTTCATAATCGTTTAGTTGATAAAAAAAAGTTCTAAAAAAAAGTAATAAAAGGGAGCTGCAAAAATCATTGAGTCAACAGAATCGAGCATTCCTCCGCGACCAGGAATAACAATGCCTGCATCTTTTGAGTTAGTTGAGCGTTTAAGGACGCTTTCTGCAAGATCTCCAATAATACATGCGGTTGCCGTAACCACCGCTAAAATTACCGTGTGGGGAATAGAGGATCCAAAAACATTGGGATAAAAATAAATACCAATTGCTCCTGCAAGCATAGAGCCAATGTAACCGCCAAGATAGCCCGCGATACTTTTGTTCGGGCTGACTTTGATGAGGCCACGATTATTTTTGCCAAAAAGCATTCCTGTTGCCCAAGCCATCGAATCGCAGCCAAAAATCATTAAAAGAAAAATGGCAATACCTGCTTGTGGATTTTTTAGTAAGGCAAGTCGTGAAATAAATGAGAAAAATACTCCAGGGTAAATTACCAAAAAAAATGATCCTGCAATCGCAAAAAAAGAATTGTGAAAGTCGGCATTTTCCTTGTTGTTTGCAAAAATCTCAAAGGTGAAAATCAGCATTGCAAAAAATCCGATGAGCACAAATAAGGCTTCTGGAATAAAACTTTCATTGTAAAATGAAAGGATTGTGACGCAGGTTGCAAGCAGCGGCGGTAGCACAAGGCAAAAGGGTTTTGGCTGCAAGGTTATTTTTTTCTTGAGCATTTCATAAATTTCATTAGTCGCGATAGCACAAGCAATTATTACAGCACAGTGAAAAATAATATAATTACAAAACGAAAAAAAGGCCAATGAGACAAAAAGGGGAACTCCAATCATAAAAGTAATTAGTCGAATGCGTTTATTTCCTTTCATAGTCCTCCAAAACGGCGAGTGCGTTTTTGATAATTCAAAAGTGCGTTTTTGAAATCATCTTCAGTGTAATCGGGCCACAGTATATCAGAAAAATCAAGCTCTGCATACGCCCCTTGCCAGAGCAAAAAATTGCTTAGCCGCTTTTCTCCTCCAGTGCGAATAATTAAATCAACAGGCGGAAGTTGTGGTTCAAAAAGAGATGAAAAATCGTGTTCATTTATATTGTCTAAATGCGACGGATTGATTTTTTTTATATTTCGGATAATTTCATCTTTGCCACCATAATTGATTGCAAGAACGATAGTTAGTCCTGTAAAGTCTTTTGTATCGTCCATTGCATGGGTAATCTCCTGCTGAATATCAGGGGGGAGGGTAGTCAAGTCGCCAAGATGTAAAAGACGAATATTGTTTTTTTTATAAAGTTCAAACTCATTTCGTAGGTAGATTTTGATCAAATTGAATAAAAATCCAACTTCTTCTTGTGTTCGTTTCCAGTTTTCAGTTGAAAAGGTATAAAGCGTTAAATATTTGATGCCAAGCATACTTGCACTGATACCAATACGTTTTGCTGCACTTAAGCCTTCCTTGTGTCCTGCCGTTCGTGGTAAATTTCTGTTTTTTGCCCAGCGACCGTTGCCGTCCATGATGATGCCAATGTGTTGCGGAAGGCTTTCAAAATCTTGCACGCTTAGCCTTCCATAATTTCTTTTTCTTTTTCTTCAAAAATTGTATTTATTTCTTTAATAAATTTATCTGTTACTGTTTGCAGAGCTTCTTCTTCAGTTTTTACGCCATCTTCAGTAAGCTCGCTCGCTTTTTGCAGTTTTTTTAGCTCTTCATTTCCATCTCGACGAATGTTGCGAATTGCAACGCGATGATTTTCTGCAGTATTTTTTGCCTGTTTTACCAAATCTTTTCTTCGATCGGCGGTCAACGGTGGAATTGCTATTCTAATAATTTTTCCGTCATTTGAAGGATTTAATCCTAACTCTGATTTCAAAATAGTTTTTTCAATCTCTCCAATTAAGCCTTTGTCCCATGGTGTTATAACAACAGTTCGAGCCTCTGGGATTGAAATATTTGCAACTTGGGTTAGAGGTGTTTTTTCTCCGTAGTAATCAACACGGATTTTATCAAATAAGGCTGCCGATGCTCGCCCTGTTCTAATTCCTGCATAATCATCTTTTAGGTCTACAATTGTTTTTTCCATGCGTTTTATGCTTGCGTCATTATGTCCCATAATTCCTCTTTCAAAAATAAAATTTGTAAATTATTTTTGTGTTCGTATCTAAAAAATCACGCTTTGATAGGAACATTCCCACCAAAACGTGTTAGTTAAAAATTAAAAAAATTAGTTTAGGATAAAGTTTACGGTTCCTGCAATAGAGAGTTTTGCTCCAGCTTGTTTTCCCACTTCTTCCATTTTCTTTGCAACGGTCATTTTGTCATCTTTAACAAATGCTTGATCCATAAAACAAATTTCGGCTAAGTGCTTGTTGATCTTGCCTTTTGTAATATTTTCTCGAACATTTTCAGGCTTGCTTGCTTCTTTTTCATCAGTTTGCTTTTTGAAGATTTCTGTTTGCTCAGCAATGTAATTAGGATCTACATCTTCTCTTTTGATAAAAGCGGGAGAAAAAGCTGCAATGTGTAAACAGCAATCGTATGCAAATTGTTTAATCTCTGCTTTATCTTTTGCACTCGCTGGATCAACTTTTACTTGCACAACAACGCCCGTTTTTTTATCACTATGGATATAAGATGCTAAAACACAATCACTTGGCGTTTCAATTGCTTGCAAACGACGCAAAGACATATTTTCTCGTGTTTTTGTTGCAAAGTCGAGTAAAACGTTTGAAAGCTCTTCATTTACTTCTGAATAATTTTTTGCAAAGGCGGTTTCAATAATTGCTTCTCCGCACTTAACAAAATCAGGATTTTTTGCTACAAAGTCTGTTTCACAAGTGAGTTCAGCAACAATCGTTTTTGCTCCGACTGTTTTGATAAAAATGCTTCCTTCTTTTGTTGCACGCTCTGATCGTTTTTCAACGGCAGCAAGACCTTTTTCTTTAAGTAATTTTGCCGCTTTCTCTGCATCGCCTGCACATTCATCGAGTGCTTTTTTGCACTCCATCATTCCCGCTCCCGTTTTTTCCCGTAGAGCTTTTATATCGGCTGCTTTGATTTCCATTATGTCCTCTCTTACTCGTATAATTTATCTTCATCAACTAAAGAATCTTCGCTGTCATCAGCAGTTGTCTCTTCTTTTGACTCAGTTGGAATGTAATTCTCATAATCAACGATTTCAACTTCACTTGAACGAGGACCGTTGCTCATTTCCATCAATAGTTCATCTTCGTCTTGAAGGCTTTCAATGATTCTCAATCCATTTTCGTTATCAGCTTCGGTAACGGCATTTGCAATAATTGAGGTAAAAAGAGTGATAGCTCGGATTGCGTCATCGTTTCCAGGAATTGGATAGTCGATTCCCTCAGGATTGCAATTTGTGTCAACAACAGCAACGATTGGAATGCCCATTCGGTGTGCTTCTGCAACGGCAATGCCTTCTTTATGCGTGTCGATAATAAAGATAATGCCAGGAAGCTCCTTCATTTCTTTAATACCGCCAAGGTTTTTTTCTAGTTTTGCTTTTTCTTTTTGAATGGCTGCGATTTCTTTTTTTGTGATGCTGTCAAAGGTGCCATCACTTTCCATCTTTTCAAGTTTTTTAAGACGGAGCAAAGATTTTTTGATTGTAGAAAAGTTTGTAAGCATTCCGCCAAGCCAGCGATTGTTTACAAAATACATGCCACAACGCTCTGCTTCTTTTGCAATAGCTTGTTGTGCTTGTTTTTTTGTTCCTACAAATAGAACAGATTTTCCTGATGCTGCAACTTTTCGCACAGCCTCATACGCTTCTTTAATAGAAGCAATTGTTTTTTGCAAGTCAATGATGTGAATACCATTTCGCTCTGCAAAAATATACCGCTTCATTCGCGGATCCCAACGTTTTACTTGATGCCCAAAGTGTACACCTGACTCAAGTAGACTCTTCATGGTTACTACTGCCATGATAACTCCTTCAAATCATTTTTCAAAATCATTGTTTTGAAAAACTCCTAACTCTGTTTCTCGTATCTTTTTTGAAGATCGGAAGATTAAATTAAATGCAGGACATTCAATTTAGTATAAAGCTTTGCTAAGCAAAAAAATCATACTTTTGAAGCATAGCATAAAGTTCAAAAAGTGGCAAGCCCATAATGGAGCTAAAATTGCCGTCAATTTTTTGTATAAAAAAAGACGCCCTTCCCTGAATGCGATAGCCTGCTGCAGCTCCATGCCATTCGTTGGTGCTGATATACCACTCAATTTCATCTTTTTTTAGTGTTCGAAAAGTTACATGATTGACGCTCGTTTTGACGGATGTTTTTTTTGATGTGCTATCAAAGAGGGCAAGCGATGTGTATGTTTGGTGAGTTTTTCCCGAAAGTTTTTCTAAAAAAAGGTATGCTTCATTTTTGTCTTGCGGTTTTCCAAGAATTTCATTGTCAAGCAAAATCAGTGTATCGGCACTTAAAACTAAAAAATCTTTTTCTTGCGGAACTATTTTGATAGCCTGCGATATTTTTTTTTGCGCAATAAATGCCGAAACTTCATCTTTTTGTAAATCTTTTGGGTAGG
This sequence comes from Treponemataceae bacterium, assembly GCA_051651645.1. Lineage (GTDB taxonomy): Bacteria > Spirochaetota > Spirochaetia > Treponematales > Treponemataceae > JBOFSR01. Next base: position 11,122 of record JBOFSR010000041.1, read on the forward strand.
ATTCATCAAAATCATACTGCAAAGGCGTAAAGGGAATATCGACTGAGTCAAGTATTTGTTTGCGACGAGGCGAATTTGAGGCCAAGTAAAGCGTTTTCATAGTAACGAAAGTATAGCAAGTTAAAAGCAAGATAACAATCATTCAGGTTATAATTTTACTTGCGTTTACAGGATTAAACACAAAAATAGATTTTAATCACGCAATGGTAAAGTTTTTTTATAAACATACTATTGCATTTATTTTTCGAAATGATTAAAATCCTCAAAAGCTTCTTTATTTAAGGATAGATCATGGCTGACACGACACGACACGACACGACACTATTATAACAATTTTTTAAAATCTAATCAAATACAAAATAACAACTATTTTTCTATAGCTAAAATTTTAGCATTTTTCTCTTTTACTAGAAAGGAAATAACTTCTTTATACGTAATGGGAGCTATTTCAAATGTTATTTAGCTCTATCACTTTTTTAGTTGCCTTTTTGCCCCTCGTATTAATTGCGTATTATTATGCAACAACAATTACAGTTAAAAACACTATTTTGCTTTTTGCAAGCCTCCTTTTTTATTCATGGGGCGAGCCAAAATATGTTTTTGTAATGATTTTGTCAATTTTGATTAATTATCGGTGTGGCTTGTTTGTAAGCGATACAAACTTTTCTCTCAAAAATCGAAAACTTATGTTAGCCGTATCAATTCTGATTAATCTGTCTTTTTTATTTGTTTTCAAATATCTTGGATTTTTTTCAAAAATTTTGAATGCAGTTTTTTCACGGCTTAATTTTCCGAGCATTCCTGTTAAAGAATTAATTATGCCGATTGGAATTTCATTTTATACCTTTCAAGCGATTTCGTATTTAATCGATATTTATCGAAAACCCGCTCTGGTGCAAAAAAATCTTTTTAATCTTGGCTTGTATATAACTTTTTTTCCGCAGCTAATTGCAGGGCCAATCGTTCGCTATCATGATATTAATAATCAAATTCTGCTTAGAAAGTCCTCTTTAAATGATTTTGTTTACGGAGTTGAGCGTTTTATTATTGGACTTGGTAAAAAAGTTTTGCTTGCAAATACTTTTGCGGTGGTTGCTGATGGCATTTATAATCTTCCGTTTGAACAATATGACGCATACTATGCATGGATTGCAATCATTGCGTATAGCTTGCAGATTTTCTATGATTTTTCAGGTTACTCGGATATGGCGATTGGGCTGGGGAAAATGTTTGGCTTTACTTTTTTGGAAAACTTTAATTATCCGTATATGGCACAATCGATTACGGATTTTTGGCGACGGTGGCATATTTCGCTTTCATCGTGGTTTAAAGATTATGTGTATATTCCACTGGGCGGAAACAGAAAGGGAAAGTTTCGCACCTCGATTAATTTATACGTCGTTTTTCTTTTAACGGGAATATGGCACGGAGCAGCATTTTCTTTTATCGTTTGGGGACTCGGGCATGGAACGCTTTTATTTTTGGAAAAAACGATT
>JBOFSR010000042.1:0-1476 GCA_051651645.1 Treponemataceae bacterium
AATCTTTGTCTTATTATTGCCGTCATGGTTAGCCAAACTGAACTTGTTCAGTCCTACAGTTCATTTTAAGCTCAATAGAGTGCCAGCCACACTGTTCGATATATTCTGTGAGCCTCGCATTTCTGTATGAACTGAGCAAGAACTTTCCTTTTAAGTTTGCCAATGCTTCTAAAATCTCATCAAAATCTGATTGCATAGCCATCATAATGCTTGCCATTTATGGCTTCTGGCAGGAGCCCACGTATGGCGGGTCGCAGTACATAAACGCCTGCTGTGAATCACGGCTTTTGATAATCTTAACGGCATCGCAACACTCAATCTGTGCATTTTGCATTCGCTCGGTATACTCATGCGTAAAACTGTCCCTCTTATTAAGAACTTTGCGGGTCGTTGTGCCTGTGGTCTTATCATAGCCATAGCACCCGTTAAGCTTTGAGCCAAATGAGGAGCTTGCAAGCATCCACACCGCCCACGCTCTTTTAACACGATCAAACATTTGAGGGTTTTTAAAACCTCATAAAAATTAATCAACTCACAGTTCGTGTCATTGATAACTTCACAAGGAGCGGGCTGCTTGGCAAAGAAAATTGCCCCTCCGCCAACAAAGGGTTCGACATAAGTCTTATGCTCAGGAATAAGACTTAAGATTTTTCGCGCAAGCTGTTACTTGCCTCCGTAGTACGAGATTGGTGTTTCTATGCCTAACGCGATGTTTTTGTAGTCAAAACGAAGTTTTGGCGGTTGCCTTGTAACCGAGCAAAAACTCGCAAAGTAAGCCAACGGCTTACGTCTTTGCATTAACACGAGGCGAAGTCGCCCTATTTATCTACGAAACAAGTTCCGTAGATAAATAATTACGAGTGCATACACAGTATGCTACGAGTAATTATGGCAAAGGCTTTAGCGTTAATGAATTAATGTGGGATTCCAGTGGAAACAGGTGGAAGCCGCTCAAATACTATTATCGCCACCCGCAATGGTTTGAATACGACTTTGAAGACGGTCGAACACTTAAACTTCGCAACCCAATCGGCTCAGAGCTGATCGAGTTAAAGCCTCATAAGTTTATTATCCATGAGCCACACCTTATTTCAGGCTCACAAATTACCAGTGGCTTTGCCTGTATTTATATACGAAACAAGTTTCATAGATAAATGACTGATTTTAGAAGCGTGCTTCTAAAATCAGCAAATTACGAGTGCATACAAAGTATGCTACGAGTAATTATAATCCTTGAAATTATCGAAAGCAAGCAAGCAGGAAACGCAAGTGCAATTTATGAAAAGCTCTGCGTTTTTATTGACAAGCAAGTTTCTAAATTGATTGTGGGGCAAACCATGACCACCGATGAGGGTGCAAGCCTTGCTCAGAGCAAAACCCACGAAAAGGTGCGAGATGATATTGCCGACTCAGACATTCAACAGATTTGCGAAACACTGAATAATCAATTAATTAAGCCTTATGTCCGCTTTAACT
>JBOFSR010000043.1:0-8664 GCA_051651645.1 Treponemataceae bacterium
GTATGCATCATTGAGTCGCCCGCTGTGTTTTTCTTGGCTTTCGAATGAGACGGTAACGCCCTCAATAAATGATGTTGGCAAGTGAATGCCCAATGAAGGCACAATTGTGTCTCCCATTACCGCAGATAAGCCGTGCCAAAAAGGACTTTTAATGTTTGCACTAACGGCGTGGGTGAGTTCATGTAAAAAGGTTGAGTAAATTCCTTCTTTATTAGTATCAAGGCTTCCTTCGCGTGCAAGTGTGTCAAAAAGGACAATGCGGTTATACGGAATGGGCATGTAGTAGCCATTAAGTCTATCTGTATCAGGACTTACTACAACAGGAAAGCGAGCTTTTGGCTGTGTTTGTAATTTTGACGCAATTTGCACATACATTTCATCAGCTTTATTTGAAAGTAAATAAACTGTTTCGCGGGATTCCTCTGGAAAAATAAAATCAAAATACTGTGTTTTTATAACGTATAATTGGCGTGCCTTGGTAAAAACTGATGAAAACGATGTTTGCGAATACGTGTGTAGTGCTAAGAGAAGAAATAGTGCGATTCCAAGCGTTTTTTTCATAGCCATTAGCAGTGTATCATGTTTAAAGAATGCACGCAATGAGAGCTTTTGTATGGAATCTGCGTTGTAAATGGTAAAAGGCTTTATATAAAGAAAAAAAATTTGATGGCCGTGCATATTTTAGGCTCAAACTCTGAATGATCAAAAATAAGTCTAATAAAAAAAAATTACAATCCGACAATTGTGAGTATGAATATTAATCAGAAAAATTATAAAGTTCTTACTATTTTTTTTATTTTGATTGTATGCACACTATTAGACGTGAATGCAACCTCTCTTACTTTAATGGTTAGTCAAAAAGATGGGGCAAGTACGTTGCTTCGTAAAACAACACAGATTGTTGAGGATTCTTTGCTTGAGTTCTTTTTTGATAGCGGTATTGTTGTTTCAAACGAGCCTATTTCGACAAAGGGCAAAGAAAAGCAAATAAAGAAAAAGATTTATGAGACTGCAAGTCAGGGAAACTGTGATTACGTGTTGGCTCTAACAATAAACTATAAAAAAAATACATCAAAAAGTTCAGAAAAAATTTTACTTGACGATATTGTAAATATAGGGTGGGAAGTTGTGGATACCTTAACGGATGATGTTTTGTTTCGAGGAGAGAAAGTTCCTCAAGTCAATCATATTGCCGTTAAAAACAGCTTGGAAGTAATAAATGCGGTTAATGACTTTACCTGCGAGCTTGGCAAGGAAATAATAGATGGCTTGAGCCTACACAAATATAGGAAGGAAAGATGAAACGATTAATTATTGTTTTAATTGTACTTGTAATGTTTTTTCAATTTACTTTTACTCAATCAGCTGCATGGGAGGGACGTGCAGCAATTGGTAATAAAAGATCTTTTGCACAAGAAGGTAGATTTGGTATTACGCGTGTTTTTCCTGTAGGAGAGCCCGTCGAAGTAACAAATACAGCAAATGGTTTAAAAACAACAGTAATTATTTCTGCAAACTCAAATGTCCCTGGTGTATTGATAACACTTTCTCCTGCTGCAGCTAGTGAAATAGGCCTTAGTGGCGGTGTTAATAATAATGTTATATTAGGAAGAGGAGGGGAGGAACTTGTCGCTGTTGGTGATCCACCACCTCCGCCACCTCCTGCTCCGACGCCAGCACCTACCCCCGCTCCGACTCCTGCTCCCACGCCAGAGCCGACACCTGAACCAACTCCAGAGCCTATAGTAGAGGCAACGCCAGCACCGACTCCTGCTCCCACGCCAGTACCAACGCCAGCTCCTGCTCCGACCCCAGTTCCGCAACAAGTGATTGCAAAGGTTGAGCATACGAATATTGAGTTAATAAATGAGCCTGAACAGGAGAAGATTGTTGCTAAAGATATACCAACAGAGGTTGTTCCTGAAGTAAAAGTTGTTGAAAAGCCTGTGCCCCAAAAGGGAGGACAAAAATCAAAGTATGATGATTATTTGCTTCGCGGTTTAATTTTGGCTCGAAATAGTTACTTTGTTCAGTTAGGCGTTTTTGATGAAGAGTACGTTATTGATAAAATTATTGAAAAGCATTCAGCAAAATATCCATTACTTTTAGTTGAAGGAAAGAATAATAGTTATACGATACTTGTTGGTGCGTTAAGTTTTGATGAGTATCAATCTGTTCTAAACAGGTTTAAACGAACGGGTTATCCCCATGCGTTTGTGAAAAAGTTTTAATTTCTGAAAATACCATTATTTTTATAGTGGTATTTTTGCTTTATTATTTGTATGTTTATTTAGAGGTTAGAATGAGTAAAATTGCTGTAGGTATTTTAGGTGCAACGGGGATGGTTGGTCAAAAATATATTCACTTGCTTGAAAATCATCCGTGGTTTGAAGTTAGCTATGTTGCGGCAAGCTCACGCTCTGCAGGAAAAAAATATCGTGATGCGGTGCAAAATCGCTGGCTGGTTGGATCTGCCATTAATCCTGCGGTAGAAAATTTAGTGGTCGAAGATGCCTTGGATGTTGAAAAAGCGATTGGAAAATGCAGTTTTGTCTTTAGTGCAATTGAGCTTGAAAGTAAGAGTGCGATTCAAAATCTTGAAAATCAGTATGCTGCAAAGGGAATGCCAGTCGTTTCAAATGCATCGGCTCATCGGTGGACGCAAAACGTTCCGATGCTTATTCCTGAAATTAATGCCGATCACGTGCAAATTATTAAAAATCAGCAAGAAGCAAACGGTTGGAAAAAGGGATTTATTGCGGTAAAGCCAAATTGTTCTATTCAAAGTTATATGATTCCTATTTTTGCCTTGCAACAAGCGGGTTTTCCTATAAAAAAAATGATTGTTACAACAATGCAGGCAACATCAGGGGCAGGATATCCGGGCGTTCCATCCTTTGATATGATTGATAATATCGTTCCTTTTATTGGGGGCGAGGAAGAAAAGACGGAAAAAGAGCCGCTGAAAATTTTTGGTTCCATTCAAAACGGGGCGATTGTAAATGCTACAAGTCCTGTAATTAGTGCCCATTGCAATCGTGTGCCAGTGATTGATGGCCATACGGCGTGTGTGAGTTTGGAATTTGATGTGCCGAGCGACAAAAAACCGACTTTGCAACAAATTGAAAAGATTTGGCAGGATTTTTCATCGGTACCACAGGATCTTGACTTGCCATCAGCCCCTAAAAATCCGATAATCATACGCCATGAAACTAATCGTCCACAACCACGGCGAGACAGAGATAGCGATAAAGCGATGGCGGTAACGGTAGGGCGACTTCGAGAATGCCCGCTTTTTGATATTCGCTTTGTGGGACTTTCTCATAATACTGTTCGCGGAGCTGCAGGTGGGGGAATTTTGAATGCCGAGTTATTAAAGGCAAAAGGCTTTTTTGATAACTTATAATTTGGAGGAATTATTAATGAAGAAAAATCGATTTATTATTCTTGTCAGTGCTTCCTTTTTTTTAATTATACTTTCTTGCTTGTCAACGACAAAACAAGATGGCACAGAGAAAAAACAAAAACAAGCCGCGTATAGTCCTCAGTTGATTAAAGAATACAATCAAGCAGTAAAAGATCTTGATGTTAAAATAGGCATTGAAGAGTATATTTTTGATAAAGAACAAATTATACGCAAAGTTGCTGAGCTTGATAACATTATTTTGAATGCTGACTTTGAAAAATGGAAGGAATATATTAGTCCTGAGTCGGTAACGTATTGGTCAACGCGAAAAAATTTAAATATGCTTTCACGTATGTATGCCGCTAAGGGAGTTGGATTTGCCTCCTTTAAAGAATACTTTACGGAATATGTGGTGCGCTCTCGCCTTGAAAGTCATCCTGATGAAATTCGCTATATTAATCCAAAGTATGTCAAAGTCGTAGAAATCAAGGGCGCCAAAGATATTATTTTCTATGAATTTGTAAAAAATGCCCAAAGAGAGTGGCTGATTCGCTTGCGAACGCTCAACGATAGGTAAGTTTATTAATCTTAAAGCATTTTTTGTAAATACTCTTTCACAAAAAAAATATTTGACTTTTGACTCATTCAGTAGTACACTTTAAAAATTGGGTTTTATCCTAAAAGGGGTACAACCTTATACTTTTTATATGCAGAGAAAAGGAGTAACAGATGAAAGAGCAAAAATTTTTTCGTTGTAGACACTGCGGAAACCTTATTGAGATGCTTCATGACAGTGGAGTAAAAATTAAGTGTTGTGGTGAAGATATGGGTGAGCTTATACCAAACACAGTAGAAGCTGCTACAGAAAAACATGTTCCTGTTGCAACACAAAATGGCAACACTGTTGTTGTAAAAATTGGTGATGTGGAGCATCCGATGGAGGAGAAGCACTATATCGAGTGGATTTATATACAAACTGAAGGTGGCGGACAACGCAAAAATCTTAAACCTGGCGAAAAGCCTGTAGCCGAGTTTGAACTTAAAAATGATAAACTTGTTGCCGTTTTTGCTTATTGCAATATTCATGGGCTTTGGAAAAAAGTTTAAATAATAAAAAACTCATTGTTTTTGCATTGTAATTTTTTTGTAAAATTCTGTAAGACAATGAGTTTTTATAACATGATACAAATACAATTATTAGTCTGATTTACAGATAAATCAAAAAAGAGTGTAGTAAAAAACTATACTCTTTTTTTTAGCTCCAACCAAGTAAGAAAAAATAGGTTGCACGTTAAAACTTTTTTCTATACACTGATAAAAACGTATTTCTAAGTCGTGTTTTCAAAAATGAGTGAAATAAAAACTATTGATATAAAAGAAAATAATATTCTCAAGCTCGATAAACAGCTTTTATCAATTCTTTTAAAAGATATGACAACTAAAAAAAATATTTTGTGGGCTACCGATAATTATGCAAAATATGGATATTCTTTTACGAGCCAAATTACAGAAGCGTCGATTACAGGGCAAAATGGCAATGTAATTAAACCGCGTACGGAAAAATCAAAAAAAGAACAATTGATCAGAGTAAAAGAAAAAGCTGAGGTTTTTACGCCAAGTTGGATTTGTAATGCACAAAATAATCTTGTTGATACTGAATGGTTTAAGCAAAAAAATGTATTTAATTTTGAGCAAGAAAAATCATGGCGAGCAACGACAAATAAAATTATATTCCCTGAGGAAAAAAATAAAACATGGCAAGATTATGTTCGGCTCAAACGACTTGAAATTACTTGCGGCGAGGCACCGTATCTTGTAAGTCGCTATGACGCAGTTACAGGAGAGTATATTCCTGTGAATCAAAGAATTGGTATGCTTGATCGAAAACTGCGTATTATTAATGAAAATACAACAACTACTGAGCAATGGCTACAAGAAGCACTCATTGGCGTGAAAAATATATATGGCTTTGATTGGCAGGGCGACAATATTTTAATTGCACGCGAGAATCTTTTATATACTATCGTTGAACATTTTGAAGATAAATTTGAGCAAAAACTTGATCCACAAAATATGCTTGCTTTTGCAAAAGTGATTGCGTGGAATATTTGGCAAATGGATGGACTTAAATTTGTTATTCCTCGTTCTTGTACTGCTAAAACACAAAAAGAAAAAACACTTTTCGGAATAGAAACTATTAGCACCGAATGTGAAGGGTGCAAAAAAAATGACAACCTTAATCATAACGGTGTATATTGCATGGTTCTTGACTAGCAAAATTAGGAAAACTTTACCGTTTTTTTGATGATTGTAAATAAATCATCATTGCGATGATTGTATCTGAACTCGCATTCTTTCAAGTGTATCACAAAACTATCAGAATTACAACCATTAAATTTTGCTAGTCGTCTTTTTGCTTAACGTACTTGTACGTAACTCCAAAAATTTTCAATGCCATTAACGTGGCTTTTTCCTCTGACAAATTCATCATGACTGTGATAGACTCGATAGTGATCATATCCATTTAGCACAAGCCCATCATAGGCCTTCCAGCCGTCTGTATGCACCGTTGATCCCTCTAGTATATATCCTTGAATGACAGGAATTAATTGCTCTTTTGTACAATTTTCAACAATTTTTACAAATACTTTTCCGTCCCTTTTTAACAACCCAAAAACAGGCGTTTTCCCTGCAGCCCCTCGACCTCGCTTGCCGTACAAACTTGTTTGTTAAACTCGCCGTGCACCAAAATAGCTTTCATCAACTTCAAATTCCCCACATTCTTTGCCTGCTTCAGCAATGGCTTTTTGAACAATTTTTTCACGAATAAATTTGTAATAGCTATTAATTGTATTTCGATTTACCTTCACAATTTTTGCTGCTGTCGTTGCTGTAATATCTTCACTAAAACACAAAACTATTTTATTAATTTTATATGTACTTAATCTACTGAATTTCATTTACTTACATCTTATTTGTTTTTTTAGGTGCTAGTCAAGAACCTTGCTGATGAGGTAAAAAAGGATTTTAGTACTTCGTTGTATTGTTTTGGAACTTTATCTCGTGTTTTTGTCACTAAAGTATCAGTCATCTTCATAAAGCGGGACTACTTGCAAAGGCAGGATAAACACCCTTAGGAACACGAGTAACAACCCCAGTTCGCTCATTAGTATAGAGAGTATATTCTTCTTTAGGTGCTTTGGTTTTTATTGTACGATTTTCTCCACCGTTGCCGTCATCATCAACAGGGATTTTGTATCCTTTTGCTTCAAGTTGTTCTTTACGTGCATTGCTCATGGCAATTACATAACACTTACAGCCTTAATTACTCGTAGCATACTTTGTATGCACTCGTAATTGACTAATTCTTATAACAATCTTCGATTGTATAAGAATTAGTAGCTGATAAACGGGATTTATTCCGTTTTCAGCATGTATCACTTGCCATGCTTCTATCATACGAGCCTTTAAGATAGGCACTTCTCATATTAGTTTCATAGATGACTTTAAGACGTCTATCGCTTCCGAGTTGGGCTTCAACTTCTCGCCCTGTGAGTGGGTCGCTCATAGTTTTTTTGCCCCACCAGCCAGCTTTTTGGAGCATGGGCTTTACATCTTTTGCAAAAAGCCTATAGTCTTGTCCTTCTTCAATCGCTTTTGTTTCTGCCTTTTTCATGTCTGCTAAAAGGTCAGTTTGCATCATTTTTGCCACGGTAAAACTTGCCGCATGTTCATCAAGCTTACTTGTTTATCAAGTATACATCCTTTATATGAAAACCCTACTTTGAGATTTTTGTTTTTTATATAATCAAGTGCCCCTTTGGGAATCATTCGATCGCTCATTGCTTACCCCTAAGGAACCGCTTGTTTAATACTATTTTACGAGCGGTTCCTTTACTAATCCTGTAAACAACTGCCTTACAGGATTAGTGTTTCTATCTGAAACTAAGTAATTCACTTTTTTATGAATTACTTAGTATATCTTTAAAGCCTGCGTCTCCCTCGGCTCGTGCCTTAAAAAAACTGGTTGCCATAGTTTTTGCAATGTCGCTCATGTCCCAATCAACAAGGAGTTTGTCTAGCTCGGCTTGGAACTGCTCATAATCATCTGCCTTATCGAGGGCAGCTTGTAGCACTCTTTCTATCTCGTCAGTAATTTTAACCCAGCCAGCCTCTTGCTCTGCCTCAAGAAGTTCATCAATCACATCGTCATTTTTTTTACTTTGGGCGTTCAAATTGATTTTTTGTTGATTGAGGGAGCTCTCTTCGCTCGTAAGTCGACCACCCACAAGCGAATCGCCTTTAAAAGGATGAGAAAGCCCCAGCAAATTACGTAACTCATCCGATTTAACCTCAAGCCCTTGAGAGCCGAGTTTTTCCACTGCACTAATAATTTGTTCAATGTTTTGAATATCATTAATTACTCGTACCATACTGATAAACGATAAAGTCATGCGCGTGTTAGCGAGAGCTATTGCCACCTGTAAGCTCTAATCGCAGTTGCTCTATAACTTGGCTAACGCTCATTTTATGCTCTTGTGCTGCCTCAAGTTTTTTAGTGGTCTGCTCAAGGTGGACTTCTCGCGTATGTATAAGATTATACACAGGTATGTACAACACCTTACATGGGCTGTGCATAACACCTTACATAGGCTGAGCATAACGCCTTACATCAGGTGAGCATAACGCCTTACATCAAGTGAGCATAACGTCTTACATCAGATGAGCATAACGCCTTACATCTGGTAGCCTTGCAAACTGAAGATTATCCCTTGCAAAGTGAGAAGCTGTTAAGTCGCTGGGAGGAGGTTTTGCTTGGGCAGTCAAATGAGGCTCTCGACAATCAAACTCGCCTTGACTTATTGCAGGCTCAAAAAGCTGGCAGTATTACTGCTGGCAGTGTCACGAAGGAGAGCCTTATCAAACTGGGGGAAACTTATGGCGAGCGCTATTGCTACCTAGTAAGCGAGCGCTATTGCTACCTAGTAAGCGTGCGCTGTTGCACCTAGTAAGCGTGCGCCCTTGCACCTAGTAAGCGTGCGCCCTTGCACCTAGTAAGCGTGCGCTGTTGCACCTAGTAGGCGTGCGCTGTTGCACCTAGTAGGCGAGCGCCCTTGCTCCCTAGTAAGCGTGCAGGTTACAAAGATCTATCATCCCTACACGAGTGCCGTTTTTGCTCATGCTCGCTTTGGCATTGACCGCCTTGCATCTATTGCAGCCTTGAACGTGCTCTTTGTTGAGGTGGATGGCAAAAACGC
>JBOFSR010000044.1:0-9996 GCA_051651645.1 Treponemataceae bacterium
AAAGTCAGGCATCTGCTCTGGAATAGTACTTTCTTCTTGTGGCGTTCCCTCTGGAGTGCCAGCTTCTGTATCGTCTTGGGTCGCACCGCTTACAGGGGTTTCGTCTGCTACAGGGGCGTTAGCCTCTACGTCATCTTGGACGTCCGCTTGTGGCGTTCCTGCTGGGGTATCTGTTTGTGGTTCTTCACTACCGTCGGTAGCATCGGCCTCGGCAGCCTGCTCTTTCTCAGCCTCATTTGCTAAGTCAGAAAAGCCAAAGTCAGGCATCTGCTCAGGAATAGCTCTTTCTTCTTGTGGTGTTCCCTCTGGAGCGTCTGTTTGAGGCTCTTCACTACCGTCGGTAGCGTCGGTCTCGGCTGCCTGCTCTTTCTCAGCCTCATTTGCTAAGTCAGAAAAGCCAAAGTCGGGCATCTGCTCTGGAATAGCACTTTCTTCTTGCGGTGTTCCCTCTGGGGCGTCGTCACTTGCAGGGGCGTTAGCCTCTGAGTCGTCTTGTGGCGTTCCCGCTGGGGCTTCAGCTTGTGCGACTATATCAGGTGAAAACTCAGGCAAACCAGATAGATTAACAGGTTGTGCGTTATCACCAAAAATTAAACTTTCTAAGTCGTCATCATCAATTGGCGGTTGATCAGCGTTTGCACCTTCTTCAGAAGGCGTTTCTTTTGCTACCTCGCTTTGAGGTGCCTCGCTTGGAGATACCTCGTTTAGAGGTTCCTCAGTCGAAGGAGGATCGCTTACAGGTACATCTGATACACTCTGCGTAGGTGTCTCTGGTGCTACCAGAGGCTCTGGTGGTGCCAAAGGCTCTGAATCATCATGTATGTCTGGAATAGGGATTTCTATATCACTTGACGGCGTTTGCTCCTCACTCGCTTCACCTTGAGAATCTACTTGAGTGTCAGCTACATCCTCAACAATGGAGGGAATTGGGGGCTCAGTATTAGTATTCTCTGGCTCAGGCGGCAAGGGAGCAGAGCTATCCTTGGAGTATATGTTTGATAAAAGGTTTTCAACATCGGTTTCTACATCAGCTTGCGAGTTAAACAAATCGGAGGCAAGTGCGTCATAGTCAACTTCATTAGAAGCCTCATCAACGGTTGGAGTATTCTTTTCTCCAAGAGCTGCATTTTCATCAGGCAAGAGCCCTAACAAAAAGTCATCAGAGTCATCGCGTTGAGAGACACCACGTGGTAGTTTTATTTTTCGAACAGGCTCGCCACGTTTTTTTCTAATAGTTGTCTCGTCTCCGAGAGAGAGGAGTTCTTTGCTAAATTCTTTTAGTTGGTTTAATCCCGGCATTGTTTCCCACGTTTTTACAAAACAGAGTTTTATAAACAGCTATTTTTAGAAGATTTCTTTTGATTTACACATAAATCTTCATTTATTCATCGGTAAACAAAGATTGACACTTAATAAAAACGCATAAGAAATTTACTTTTCAAACAGAAATTTAACGCTCACCCTTAGTCTAGCTCATCAAACGCTTCTAATGCCCACTGATTCATACGAAATTCGGCAAAGGCAGGATACGCCACCTTGCTAACTTCTGTATATAATTCTTTGGCAATGGACTTAGAGTTTTGTAGTTCAAAATACAGTCCCATAAAGTACAGGAGTTTTGAGCGCAAGTTAATATCGGTTTCACTGCGGACTTTGCGAAGGACATCCATTTCTGCAACATTATCGCTAAAAAGCCGTAGCACCGCATAATCAGCACTAGAGCGATCAAATTCACGTAAGGCTTTGCTAATAAACTCTTTGCTTTCACGGTGCATGCCATTTTTTTTATAAACGGCGGCAACCATAAGGGGATAGGAAACATTTTTTTTGTTTATCCGCATAATTCGCTCAAAGGCGTCCATACAATCAGCCCATTTTTCTAGCTTCCATGCCATTTGTCCCAGTGATTCAAGCGCATAGTAATACTTTGGATTTAGCTCAATAATCGTCTTATAGTCATTAAAGGCTTTCTCGTATTCGCCAATTTGATCATACAAACCGCCGCGGTACACATATGTTAGAAAGTAGTTGGGGTTTAATTCCTGTGCAGTTGACAAAATCCCTATAGCTTCTTGAAATCTTCCGCTAAATCGTAAGTAATCGCCAAGGTCAATCCAGTAGGTATAAAAATCAGGCTCAAGCTCAATTGCCTTATTCACGTATTCAATTGCACCGCGGTAATTGTTTTTTTCAACCTCAAGTTTTGCAAGGTAGGAATACGAAAGGCTATCCGAAGGATTTACATCAAGGATTTTTTCAAAAGCAACCTTTGCATCAGAAAAATCACCTAAGTAATAGCACGTTTTTCCATACCCAAATAAGGCTTGCACATGCTCAGGGTCTTTGACCAAAGCTTTTTGATACAAGCCCTTTGCTCCCAAATAATTACGTGCAGCCATTTGGTCACTTGCAAGCTCGGTGTTAGCATCTGCGTTAAAAGGATCAGCTTTAATCACTTGTGATAAAAAAGTTCTCTTGTTGCTAACCTCTCCCAGTGATTTTGAAATCATGCTATTTAATAGAAGAAAATCAACGTTTTCTGGCTCAGCATCGAGTAAGGCCTTGCCCATTTTTTTTGCCTCGCTGGGCTTTCCAGCAGAAAGGAGTAAGGCTGAGTTTAAATACATTACTTGGCTAAAATTTTTAACATTTTCTGGAAGCACTTCAAATAATTGTAGTCCCTCTCCAACTCCAGAGGTTGAAATTGTTGTGTTTAGTCGATTTAAAAAGTGACTGAGCACAAAGCCTTCGGGAGCTGATTGTGAAACGCTCAGTGAAAAAAGAGTCGAAGCAGAAAAATATAGGCACAGCAAGAACGTTGAAAATATTTTTTTTATCAGAAAATTCATAAGATATCCTTTGACTAAAATGATTGATTTTGTTTTATGCATAAGATATACTAGTAGCATGAGTGTACGTGCATTGCGAAAATTTTGTATTTTACTACCAATATATGCAGCTATTATTACTATACTTTTAGTAATTCAATTTAAAAAAAATTCTTTTACCACTAAAAGTATCGGCACAATGCAGTTCCAAATACAGGAAAAAGTAGATGAAAACGGTGTTGAAAAAAAGAACTTTCTACTCGCTTTCCGCGATTTTACTTTTTTCTCCGATGATGAAACCCCTGTTATGCTTGCTATAACCAATGACTTATCAGAAACAGCTACCCTTAAGGCCGTCAATTCCTCAAGCTCATCAATTGTGCTTTTTTTTGAAAATCACATTTCAATTTCATTTATTACAAGCAATTCACTGGGAAATAACACACTTGAAATATCTACATCATTTCCCGATCACTTTGAAAAAATTTACATTCCTTATCGCATAAATGATACGCAGTCAACGCTTGAACTTTTAGATGATTACTCTATCGCAATGTCGCGAAAAACTCAATATGTTATCAACTCAAATCAAATTGCTCAAGCAAAATTTGTTCTTGATACAGACAAAAAAATTATTATTTCAGCAGAAGAGATTCAAAAACAAACCCTGTCTGACTTTGAAAAGGCGGTTCTCCAAAAAGGCAGTGCACAGCTTGCATACAATACGCTAACGGATAAAATTAAATCAAGCTTTCTTGAGTATTTTACACGCCAAGTTGCCTCAAGTAACAACGAAAAAGATATTGTCACTTTTATTGCACAAATGGCAGCTCAAAATCAGTATGAGCAGGCTTTGAGTGCTGTAAATCCTAGCTTTTTGACTGCAGGAAAAAACACTTATTTTTCTATGCCGTATTTTAATAACCTTGTTTCAATGAATCGCTCAATGATGAATCAACAGGATTCTATAATTGCAAACATCCAATATTTACTGACGAACAATGATTTATCCGTTTTTGAAATTGAGTTTATGCCCTTGCTTTTAATCCAAAAAGGTCAGTTTGAGCTTTTACGCAAGGTAATCAATTTGCCAACAGAGCTTGAAGATTTTGATCCAACTCTTGGGCAAGCTTTAGGAATTGTCCACGCATATTCTATTTTAAAGGAAAATTACAGCCAGCTGGTTCAAGGTTTTGCAATCATTCTTGAAAAAAGTTTTGATACAATTCTTGAGCATCTTGCCTTTGGAGAATCACTTGTTTTCTTTGATAATTCTATTATAAGCACCATTGTTAGCAGTCAGTCTATGCCGCAATTTATTTCACGAGCCTCACGCATTTTAATTGATTTTGGACAAAGTACGCACAATGAAGCTATTATTCAAACAGGCTATATGGTTTTTGTCAGCTACTTTGACAATTTTGCAAACTTTTCGCAGGTGCCAGAAATTTATCCGTATATCACAAACAAAAAATCGTTTTATCCTAAAACAACATTTCTCAATAATAGTCTCACCTTTCCTGTAACAGCGTGGTCTGCTGCAGAAAATATAACATATAAGCTTGAAAACAAAGAAGCTATAATTTCAATTTCGTTTATTGAGGGAAGCTCTCACTACGTTATCATCAATGGAATTACGCCCTTTGATAAAATCGAAATTTATGGATTGGCTTATCGATCAGATCCTCGCTTTGAAAGCTATAATTCTTCTGGCTATGTTTACGATGAGCAAAGTCAAACGCTTTTTTTGAAGGTTCGTCACAAAGAAAAAATTGAGCATATTAAATTATATTATGCGAACGCTAATCCAGCTCCAGAGTTCATTATGAAAAATTAGGAGAGATAATGAAAAAAATCATGCAAAAAATAGTCAGCTTTTTTATCGGCCTTATAGTACTTGCTGGGGCAGGATACGCCGCATATTTTTACGGAAAACAGTATTACACCCAATGGCTTGACGATAAATTTGAGACAAAAATCGCCTTGATTAGCGAAGAAATCCAAAAAGTTGCCGAGCTTAGCACCGTCAAAATAAATTATTCTGACCTTATCTCAATAAAAAAAGAAGCTCTTTTTGGTTTTGCAAAAAGTTACTCTATCGTAAAATACAGTGGCATTTTGAGAATCGGTATCGAAAACATTGGACTTGCTCAAATTACTGGGGATCGCCTAAACTCACAAATAAGCATTACCGTGCCATCTGTTCGCGTATTAAGTAACAGCATTGAAAGCCAAGAGATTTTTGACGAGGGGCAAAATATATTTGTTCCAATCACGACAAGCGAGATTTTTAATGAAATTGATAAAGGACGCAATGAATATGTTGCAAAAATACTAGAAACAGGAATTATGCAAGAGGCTGAACAACAAGCTGAACAAATTTTACGCATGATGTTCTCTGCAAGTGGCTTTGAAAATATTTTTATTCACTTTAGCGGCGACTCAAATACATTGCAGTAATTAAGTATCACTATCGCAAGAGCGTTGTTTTTCAATAAGTCCTGCACATTTAGAAAATAATTTTTCAATGTACTGCAATTCACTTTGCGAAACAGCACTGCGACTTAAAATACTCCGCCAAAAATGACTCATATCATCTTTACCAGCAAGTTTGAAAAATCCAATCTTTTCTAAATTACGCATAATACATTCTATACCGTCATCAATATTTTCTAAACTTACAGGCTGATAGCCAAGCGATTTAACCTTCATTTTTCTGTATAGAGTGTAGCAGATAATTTGCACCGCGTGAGATAAATTGAGAGACCCACAATTTTTATCTGATGGAATTTGTACGCCAATAGTACAGTCCTGTAACTGAGCATCGGTCAAGCCTGTCCTTTCATTACCAAAGACAATGCCAACTCTCTCATACGTATTCGTGTAAATCTGCTCAGCAAATTCTTCGGGGAAAACAAGCCACTCTTTCCGTTTTTTTCCCCTGCGACGAGTGGTACCCGCAAGAAGAGTGCAATCCGCACTCGCCATCTCGATGTTTGGAAAAAACATACAATTTTCCCAAACATCAAAGGCATGAATGCTCAAACGCCTAATATCCTGCTCAATATAATCATTTTTTTCGCCAATAATACGTAAAGTATTGATTGACATAGCCTTCATTGCCCTACAAATAGCTCCAATATTTTGACTGCTCTCTGGATGACACAAAATAATACTAATATCCATCTTTGTATTATAGTACTTTAGCAAATTTATTTAAAGTATGATTACTTCAAACAGTCCCTACTCTAAAAATCCTACGCGTCAAGTAATTTTGTTGCTTCAGTTTCAGGGAGTTCTTGCACATCTTTGAGTTTTCGCTCAATTTGCCGAGAACGCACACCCGCACTTTCGATTTCTTTACTCGCAGAGGCAAGTTTTTTTTGTGTATTTTCCAAAACTTCGCCAAATTTTCCAAATTCTGTGCGAACAGCCCCAAGCAAACTCCAAATTTCACTTGTCCGTTTTTCAACAGCCAAGGTTCGAAATCCCATTTGCAAGCTATTCAAAAAAGCTGAAATTGTTGTAGGCCCTGTGATAGTAATTTTGAAATCCCGCTGCAAGCTTTCAAACAAGCCTGGAATACGAAGAACCTCAGCATACAAACCTTCAAAGGGCAAAAACATAATGGCAAAATCAGTTGTATTTGGCGGATCAATATACTTTGTTGCAATATCCTTTGCAAAGATTTTAATTCGCTTCTCAATTTCTTTTTTCGATTTTTCAATTTGATCAACGCTGCTTGCATCATACGCATTCATCAGTCGCTCGTAATCTTCTGAAGGAAATTTTGCGTCAATCGGTAACCAAATATTCTTTTGTGAATCATTTTTATTCGGAATCATCACCGCAAACTCAACGTGGTCATTACTTCCAGCCTTCGTCTTCACATTTTGACTATACTGATTGGGCGTTAAAACCTGCTCCAAAATTGAAGCAAGCTGATACTCACCAAGAACGCCTTTTGTCTTCACATTTGACAAAACATTTTTTAACTCGCCAACGCCTGTTGCAAGATTTTGCATTTCTCCCAAGCCCTTTTGCACAAGCTCAAGACGCTCACTAACGATTTTAAATGACTCACCCAAGCGAGTTTCAAGCGTTTTATGAAGCTTTTCATCAACAGTTTCTCGCATTTTCTCAAGTTTTTCACTATTATCTTTTTGAATTTCAGAAAGTTTTAACTCAACAGCACTCCGCACTTTTTCAAGCGTCTCTTTTGTCTCCTTGGTCAACTCAGTTTGCTGCTTACCAAGCTCATCAAATTTTTGCCGCTGCACATCATTAAAATCCTTGACGCTCAAGCCAAATTTGTCCTCAAAAGATTTAAGCGATTTTGAAAGCTCATCGCGCGTATCTTTGGCAGAAAGCGTGTTTGAGTGTTGCATGTTCGAAAGTTTTTGCTCCAAAAGTTCACTAAATCCTTTAAAACTTGCTTGCAAATCATCACGATGCTTCTCGAGTGTCTCTTTGGTCTCTTTGGTCAACTCAGTTTGTTGCTTGCCAAGCTCATCAAATTTTTGCTTTTGCACATCATTAAAATCCTTTATACTGGCATTAAATTTTTCCTCAAAGGATTTAAGCGATTTTGAAAGCTCATCACGCGCCTCTTTGGCAGAAAGCGTATTTGCGTTTTGCATATTTGAAAGCTTTTGCTCCAAAAGCTGCATAAAGCCCGTAAACGTCGTTTGAATTTCTTCACGGCTGTCTTTTGCATTTTTATTATTTTCATCCCGATTACGAGAGAACTCATCTTTCAAAAAAACTTCATTTTTATCAAAACGTTTTTCATACTCTTCAAATTTTTGAATTACATGATTTTGATCACCAGTCGGTTTTTGCAAAAAAAGTTTTATAAGAATCACCACATTGAGTAAAAAAAGAACGATAATAAGAATTATTTGAAGCGTCATCAGCTCCTCCTAGCCACAAAGATAAGCTTGTATGATAGGATAAAAAGCTGTTAATTTCAATACATTTGGTTGTATTTTTGAGAATCAACTTTGAATGCAATGATTGGATACTGAGCGTTTTCTTTGGCTTTGCTCAATGCTTCATTTGCCTCGTAAACCAAGCGAGTTGCAGAAAGCTTTACTCGCCCAGCACGATTTGACAAACCGATTGCTATTTTACTGCCAATTTGATTTTCGTCTAAAAGTGACTCAATTTGAATGTAAAGATTTTCACAAATATCTATCGATTGCTCTAAATTCTTTCCTTTAAGCAATAAAGCATATCCTGAGCTTCCATATTCAAATAAATGATTTGTTAAATTAAAAACATTGGTAAAAATATCAGTAATTTGGCGTGCACAATAATGAGAATGATCGATATTATTTATATTAATTAAAACAAGCGTTAAATCCTGCTCATTCGAAATAGAGCGAAAAAGTTCTGTATCCAGCGTTGACTCAAAATAGTTGTTGCGGCCAGCTCCACTACTTTGCGAAAATAATCCCATAGGATCGTATTTCATCGCATTTTTACTTATAGAAGACACCAAATCATCACTGCTTTCAGACTGTTTACCAGAATGATATGAAATATTTTGAATAATCGGAGCTTGCTGTTCTGCCGTTATAGTATTTGAATTTTTTGTGCATGAATCATCAATGTAGGAGGCCTCGGTGTTATCAGTTTGCATATGATCACTATAGTTTCTTTTCTTAAATCCTCTATATTTTGCTTTTTCGGATTTTTTTTCATCTTCAAGAAATAAACTCAAAAAAAACATAAAAAAAACTGCCACCAAGGATATAATCAGTGCTCGTTTTAACAAGGTGAATAACGTAGTTGTTTGCAAAATATATACAGGTGCCGTAATTTGCGTATCATACGGTTCTTTAACAGAAACTCGCGTTTCAAATATACGTACAAAAGGAGAGTTAATATGAACTTGTGGCTCTCGTTTATAATTTGGCTGAATGTATTTTGAATGCAAAGGATAGGCAAACTTTACCTCATCATCTTGCCCAATTATAAGAGCATCCACTCGAGGTGTTGTGTTCAAAAAGGATTTTAATTGCTCAATGTATGATTCACTTAAAAAAGCATGCTCGGAAGCCATAGTTCTCAGCGAGGAAATAGTATTTGAAAAATCTCTTTCTGCCTCAATTTCACCTGTTTTAATTTGCAAAATAATAGAAGTTGAAAGATACCCAATGATACACAAAAAAATTGCTAAAAAAACTATAGCAAAGCTTGTAATGGAATTATTTTTCATGCATCTCTCCAAAAAAATCTAGACAATCATATATAGTGCGGCAAATATTTTCAAACAAAAACACCTCTTTTGGTTCTTTTTGCTTACAATTACTCCAACACGCATAAGGCAAAACAGAATAAAGGATTTTTTTATCCATTTTTTCAACGGATTTTGAAAGTTTTTCCTTATACCACACTATAAAATCGGAAAAAAAATGCAATGATTGAAGTATTTCTTTTGATAAATGTCTTTTTTTTTCATTTTTTTGCATAAAATCAGTATATTTTTGCTCATACTGCATTAAAACCTTCGTTGTAACACCCTTCTTATGGGTAAAAAGCTCCGTTCGATACATGAGATGTACAAATTGTGTTTCCGTATTTTTCAATCGTGTGGCAGCTATAGAGAATAAAGTGTCTAAATACGTGCCACGAGCATACGGTTTTCCGTTGGAATACGCAAAATCAGCCCCTAGCGTCTCAATTTTTTCAAAACCCACCGAGCGAGCAAAATTCAATGCCGCAAGCGTAACCGTTCCCGCAGAAGAATCAAGGGGGAAAAAAGTATTAGGCGATTTTTCTGAATAAAAATCACAGATGAGTTGACAAAGCGGATGTGCATTTGTACAAAAAATAAGGGGACAGTGGGATTTTATTGCCTTTTGCGTAAAAGCAGGATTAGCACAAAGATCAACGACACAAAGCATTTTAGAAGAAAAATCCTGCATAAAATGCTCACAGGAAACCCACTGGCCATCAATGCTAACACAGGCGTCTGGCACAATAGTATTTTTTTGCAAAACGCCAAGAGCCGTATCTGTTGCAATCACATAAAATTGTGAACGATTTGTAATAATTTTTTGTACACTCGCATCCAAAGAAGGGCCAGCTGCAACAATTACTGCCGTTTTTTCAAGCGGAAAGGTAATTTTTTGCTCTTTCCGTCTATGAGCAAGATATAAAT
>JBOFSR010000045.1:0-1712 GCA_051651645.1 Treponemataceae bacterium
AAATTTACTCCTGCAAGCTCGCCTGCACTCCGTGCTGTTGCACCCAATACAAAATATTCAATGAGTTTTACTTGCTTTTCTTTGCTAATTCTACTCTTTCTCATACCACATTTTATTTATTTTTCATTAAGTGGTACAGCCCCTAAATTAATCAACTCGCAGTTCGTGTCATTGATAACTTCACAAGAAGAGGGCTGCTTTGCAAAGAAAATTGCCCCTCCGCCAACAAAGGGTTCGACATAAGTCTTATGCTCAGGAATAAGACTTAAGATTGTTCGTGCAAGCTGTTGCTTGCCTCCGTAGTACGAGATTGGTGTTTTCATAGAAACACCTCTTTAAAAAATATATTTCAAGGTATTCATCTAAAAAGAAACAAAGCCGATAAAAATACTATCCTAGTGCTAGGTAGGTTCGTAGCTTCGGCAAGCGTGAACGCGCTTTTCAGTGTGGTCAGATACACTGATTACAACCTTAAGGGGGAGCTTATGCTCCTCCTTTTTATTCTGGTTTTTGCG
Source organism: Treponemataceae bacterium (assembly GCA_051651645.1). Lineage (GTDB taxonomy): Bacteria > Spirochaetota > Spirochaetia > Treponematales > Treponemataceae > JBOFSR01. The sequence continues at coordinate 516 of JBOFSR010000045.1, forward strand.
GGAACTCCACACTCAAGGGAAAGCTTTTAAGCTTTTCAATGTTCAAGACCTGAGTGATAAAGTCTTTCACCTGAGAATCATAGCTTGAGTCAATGCTTCGCTTTGCACTAACACGAGGCGATGTCGCCCAGCTGAGTAATTGCTCTTGTTCAGATAAAACTTCGGAAGTTTTGATTTGGCTGAACTCTTCTTGAGTGATCTCTCCGTCGGTGAGTTTTTCATCAAGCGTCTTTGAAACGATTTCGCCATCTACCTCAACAAAGAGCACGTTCAAGGCTGCAATAGATGTAAGGCGGTCAATGCCAAAGCGAGCATGAGCAAAAGCGGCACTCGCGTAGGGATGATAGATTTTTGTAACCCGCACGCCTACTAGGGAGCAACAGCCTCGCTTACTAGGTAGCAATAGCTCTCGCCATAGGTTTCCCCCAGTTTGATAATGCTCTCCTTGGTGACACTGCCTGCTTTTTGAGCCTGCAATAAGTCAAGGCGAGTTTGATTGTCGAGAGCCTCATTTGACTGCCCAAGCAAAACCTCCTCCCAGCGACTTAACAGCTTTTCACTTTGCAAGGGATAGGCTTCAGTTTGTAAGGCTACCAGATGTAGTGCGTTATGCTCACTTGATGTAAGGTGTTATGCACAGCCCATGTATAATCTTATACATACGAGAGAAATCCACCTTGAGGAGACTACTAAAAAACTTGAGGCAGCACAAGAGCAAAAAAAAGCATGGTCTCGCGTAGCAAAGAGTATGAAACTACATGGCGAGAGAAGTTAATCAAAGACTATGGCGACGGAGCTGAGGAGGAGCTTTTTTGTATTCCCTCAACGCAAGGCGAGCGGTACTTCAAAAAAGTGTGGCTTGATGCCGTCAGTGACAAAGAGATTCCCGTGTTTCGCTTTTCGGCAAAAGATGACTTTACTCACCAGAAGGATTATAAGAGAAGCCGTCAAATCAATGCATGGTTTGATGAGGTTTTGCCCATCTTGCAGGATTGTAAAAACCCCGTAGTTTTTGGTCAAGACTTTGCCCGCAGTGGCGACCTAACCGTCTATTGGCTCATGCTGAAAACGGAATAAATCCCGTTTATCAGCTACTAATTCTTATAAAATCAAAGATTGTTATAAGAATTAGTCAATTACGAGTGCATACAAAGTATGCTACGAGTAATTATTGCCTTGAACATACTGTGTGGGATG
>JBOFSR010000046.1:0-4150 GCA_051651645.1 Treponemataceae bacterium
TTTGTTTATAATGTCTGGTGACCATAGTGGAGAGGCAATACCCGTTCCCTTACCGAACACGGAAGTCAAGCTCTCTTACGCCGATGATACTGCTTAACCGCGGGAAAGTAGGTAGTCGCCAGACTTTTTTATTTTAAATTCAGTTTTTACTATATAACCTTTTTAAGTTAATTTTAAAATATCAGAAAAGTGCTTTTATGTAAAATTTATTTTTCCAGCCCAAATCACGCCTCTCTAAAAATATAGTATCTTTTTTTCCGTAAAACTGATAAAATAAATCTGTCTATGAAAAAACTATCGTATAATATGGTCGTAGTTCTTGGGCCGACGGCAACGGGAAAAACAAATCTTGGCGTGCAAATTGCAGACTTTTTTTGTCAAAATGATCAGTGTGCCCACATTATTTCAGCAGATTCGCGGCAAGTTTACAAAGGTCTTAACATCGGTTCAGGCAAAGATTTAAGCGAATATACACTAGAGAATCCTAATCGTTCAATTAATTATCACTTAATTGATATTGCCGATTTGAGCCAAGAATACAGCGTGTTTAATTATCAGCAAGATTTTTATAAAGTCGTAAATTCTCTTTTTGAAAAAAATATTTTACCCGTGGTTGTGGGCGGAACGGGAATGTACCTTGATGCGGTGCTTCGCCAGTATGAGCTTGTTGAAGTGCCAACAAATTTTGAGTTGCGAGAAGAGCTTTTGGGTAAAACGATTGAAGAATTAACAGAGTGCTTACAAAAACTCAAGCCTAATTTACACAACCACACAGATTTAACCGAACGGCATAGACTTTTAAGGGCAATCGAAATTGAAGTATACTCCCAAAGCCATGAGGGAAAAATCAAAAAAGCAGAAAAAGTTTCCGTGCCACCATTACAAGCACTTGTTTTAGGCAATACATTTGAGCGAAAAATCTTGAGAGAGAGAATTACGCTTCGGCTAAAAGAGCGTTTTGCACAAGGAATGATTGACGAAGTAGAATGCTTGCATAAAAATGGTATTTCATGGCAACGGCTTGAGCGGCTTGGACTTGAATATCGTTTTATCTCTGAGTATTTGCAAGGAAAAATCCCAACATACAATGATTTATTCAAAAGCCTCAACACCGCGATAAAACAATTTGCAAAACGCCAAGAAACATGGTTTCGAGGCATGCAACGCAAAGGCGTAGAAATCCACTGGCTGAGCGACACAAAAAATCGCCTTGAAAATGCTTTAACCTTAATACAAGCACAAAAGCCTGAATAAACACAAAAGAGCAAGGATCTTGACTTGCCCTCTATTTGCTGGTATACTTATTTTCACGCCCAGATGGTGGAATTGGTAGACACGCTAGTTTCAGGTACTAGTACTGCAAAGTATGCAAGTTCAAATCTTGTTCTGGGCAAAAAAAAGCCCGCCTCACAATGAAACGGGCTTTTTTCTAGCCATATAAATGATCCAACTCGTGAATTTTTTCCAACGCCTTTTTCTTACAAGCACCGCACCCTGTGCCAATCTTCGTCTTTTCTTGAAAATCGCCCCACGTTCTAGCCCCCGCTTTGTACGCTTCTTCCAAATCCTTATCCGTAATATCAAGACAGCGACAAATAACTTCAACATTTTCTGTTCCAGCCAAAGTCTTTCGCCCCTTACTTTCCAAATAATTATCGATAGCCGCCCGAAGAGCCTTGTCGCCCAAAACTGAACAATGAATCTTATTATCAGGCAATCCGCCCAACTTTGATGCAATATCCTGTGGCTTCAATTGATACGCCTGCTCAATATGCATATCCTTTATAACCTCCGAGAGCATCGAAGTCGAAGCCAAAGCACTCGCACAGCCGTATGTTTTCCATCGCACATCTTGAATTATATCATTTTTTATGCGAAGCAAAATCATCATCTGATCCCCGCACTTAATATTCCCAACCATCCCCTTACCATCATGTTGCCACGTCGACTCATCCTCCATCAAAACATTACGCGGATTCATAAAATGGTCTTTTACCACATCGCTATATAACCAATCCTGCATATTTTACACTCCTTTTCTCTATTTTTTCTTGGGCGTTACGGCTTCACCTCGTTTCGCCGTCGGGCTTTCCGCTTGTATCTTTTTGCGCTTTCCTCGCAAAAAGTATATCGCTGCAATCCCTAACGCACTATCATTACAAAAACTATTTAACCTTAAAAAACAAAAACTATTGACTATAAATTTTCTTTAATCAGCAACTTACAGTCTTTTTGTAGTTTAAAACATTATATAACAATGCTTGTTCTAGGTCAATATTGCATTAATAATTGTTTATAGATTCGCTTACAAATCTATAAACAAAATTGATAAAAAGCAAGCAGACAAATACTAATATGAAAAAAAATGTATAAAAATATACATATCGTAGATACAAAATATTGAAAACCACAACGATACTTATTACTAACCAGAGTAGATGTTCTAACTATTTTCTACCGCCACCGAGAGAATATCTCCTCTTTAATTCATACGGAGGTTCCCCCATTACTATCTTGGACGTCCCCCCATTACTATCTTGGATGTACCACCCTTTACTGGGTGGCATGTCTCACCATTACTAGGTGAAGGGTCTCTCCTTTACTGGGTGAAGGGTCTCCCCATTACTGGGTGAAGGGTCTCTCCTTTACTGGGTGAAGGGTCTCACCTTTACTAGGTGGCATGTCTCACCATTACTAGGTGAAGGGTCTCACCTTTACTAGGTGGCATGTCTCACCATTACTAGGGTAGACTTACCTCTTTAATTCGTAAGGAGGTTCCGCCATTACTAGGGTAGACCCCTCGACATTACTAGGGTAGACCCTTCGCCATTACTAGGGTAGACTTACCTCTTTAATTCGTAAGGAGGTTCCGCCATTACTGGGGTAGACCTACCTCTTTAATTCGTAGAGAGGTTCCGCCATTACTAGTATAGACGTGCTTCCTTTACTAGTATAGACGTGCTTCCTTTACTAGTATAGACGTGCTTCCTTTACTAGTATAGACCTACCTCTTTAATTCATAAGGAGGTTCTTCCTTTACTAGTATAGACATGCTGCCTTTACTAGTATAGACCTACCTCTTTAATTCACTAAGGAGGTTCTTCCTTTACTAGGGAGGACACCGTTCCATTACTATAGAGAGTATTGCGAGTAGTGGAGCTAACACTCCGCTAGAGGTATACCTAGTGACACCAATGGTAGTGCTATGATCAAAAAAGGGAAGAAAGAAATCAGTTAAAAATTGCTCGACAAAGAGCGATGCTGAAAAGAAAATTGCAGCGTTAGGAAAAGAGTACTGCCTTGACGTTAGACAAGGACAGTCCATTAAATGCAAGCATTATTGCCTGTGTTGTGTATTTTGTAATTATTATCAAAACAATGTGGCTTTATTCAAAGACAAAGAATTAGCAGCTGCATAAGGAGGAACGTATGGCATTTACTAATGAAACACGCACTATAAATTACAATCGACTAAATCGTTGACATTTTTCTAAGCCTGTCTACAATAGGAGGCAATTCCTTAATAATATAATCAACTTCTTCCATCGTATTATACTTTCCAAAACTAAAACGAATTGAGCCGTGTGCTGCTTCGGGGCCAAGTCCTGTTGCCAGCAATACATGAGACGGATCTAAATTGCCTGACGCACAGGCTGATCCTGTTGAAACAGAAATGCCTTTAAGGTCAAGGTACAACAATAGTGACTCGCCCTCCGCTCCTGGAAAAGACACATTTAAAGTGTTCGGCAAGTTTTTTTGCGGATGCCCATTTATTTTTATATTTGGAATAGTCTTTTCTAATCCTGCTTGTAATGCATTTTTCAAAGTTGCGGTGTGTGTCATATAGGATTGTAGGCCTGTTTTTGCAAGCTCGCAGGCAAGCCCAAACGCCGTGATTGCAGGCGTATTGTACGTGCCTGCTCGCAGTCCATTTTCTTGATGCCCCCCGCGAATAAACGGCGTAAGAGGCGTTCCTTTTTTCACGTACAAGGCTCCAACTCCCTTGGGGGCATATACTTTATGTCCAGAAAGTGTTGCGTAATCAACATCCCAATCAGTAAGATCAACAGGTATTTTTCCCGCTGCTTGCACCGCATCTGTGTGAAATAAAGCCCGTGCCTCATGGGCAAGTTCTGCCAAGCGTTTAATG